>JAJZHP010000095.1 GCA_021804355.1 Pseudomonadota bacterium
GTTGCTGATAGAGATGCATCTGTGCCAGAACTTGGTTGGCAAAAGAGCCATCCATAATGCGAGAGGGGTGACCTGTAGCATTGCCAAGATTGACTAATCGTCCTTCAGACAGCAGGATCAGGTAATCCTCATGATTATCTTTATGTCGATATACCTTATGCACTTGTGGTTTGACTTCTTCCCACGTCCAGTGGGTTCTCATATAAGCTGTATCGATTTCAGTGTCAAAATGCCCGATATTGCAGACCACTGCACCGCATTTGAGCGACTGCAGCATGGCGGCATCACATACATGGGTATTGCCCGTTGTGGTGACCACCAGGTCTGTTTGTCCTAATAGTGTGTGGTCGATGTCTTCACGACGACCCGTATTGATGCCATCACGGTAGGGAGAAACCAGCTCATAGCCATCCATACAGGCTTGCATAGCACAGATGGGGTCAATTTCACTAACACGCACAATCATGCCTTCCTGTCGCAGGGATTGGGCTGATCCTTTGCCCACGTCGCCATAACCTATGACCAAAGCGCGACGACCAGCCAGTAACATGTCGGTGCCACGTTTAATTGCATCATTGAGAGAGTGTCGACATCCGTATTTATTATCATTTTTGCTTTTGGTGACTGCATCGTTGACGTTGATGGCAGGGACTTTCAAGGATCCTTCTTGTAGCATCTGGTATAAACGCGCCACCCCCGTTGTGGTTTCTTCCGTGATGCCATGAATAGATTCCAGCATCTCCGGAAAACGATCATGAATGCGTTGCGTCAGGTCACCCCCGTCATCAAGGATCATGTTGGCCTGCCAGGGCTGCCCATCTTTAAGAATAGTCTGATCGATACACCACCAAAATTCTGCTTCAGTTTCGCCTTTCCAGGCAAAAACAGGGATACCAACAGCTGCAATAGCCGCTGCTGCATGATCCTGGGTGGAAAAAATATTACAGGAGGACCAACGTACTTCAGCACCGAGTTCTGTCAGTGTTTCAATCAGAACGGCTGTCTGAATGGTCATATGGATACAGCCCAGAATACGTGCGCCCGCTAGAGGCTTGGCGTCGCGGTAGCGGCGGCGTAGCCCCATCAGGGCGGGCATTTCAGCCTCAGCCAAGATGATCTCGCGGCGACCATAGTCAGCCAACTTGATGTCAGCAACTTTATAATCGGAAAAACGTTCGGACATAGCGTCTATCCCCTTAGGACATAAGGAAAAGTACGCGGGTGGGAGTATCTAAACAGGCTCGCCAACCGCATCGGTTAAGCGAGCGCAGTTGCAGGCCATGGGGCCACTGAGCCTGGCGGTTTCCCGTTGCAGCGCTCCTCAGATGCTGCAATCTTAGCTTTAAATGAAGCGATTGACCAGTTCATCTCCGGTCAGAGGTGGAGCGAACAGGTATCCTTGCGCCAGGGTGCAGCCCATATCCTGCAGGATTTGCAGCTGTGCCATGTTTTCTACGCCTTCGGCAACCGCAGAAACACCTAAGGATTTTGCCATGGCCATGACCGTTTGAGCGACCACCCGCGCATCAGCGCTTTGCACGAGATCTTTGACTAGTGACTGAGCAATTTTAATTTCATCCAGTGCAAAGTGACGTAAATTCATTAAGGAAGAATAGCCTGTACCAAAATCATCAATACTTAGGCGTAAGCCCAAAGATTTAAGTTCATGTAACACGGCGCGCATGTGCATGGCGTCATGTATCAAAGCTGCTTCAGTAAACTCTAGGGTGATAGATGCCTTGTTGAGCTTTAATTCAAGAATGAGTTCATGCATCAGGGTTACTAACTTGAAGGAGCGTAGCTGCTCACCGCACACATTGATGGAAAGCCCGGGAAGTTGGATGCCTAGTCGTAACCAGTGAGCCAGTTGTTGACAAGATGTGAGGGTGGCCCATGTGCTGATGGCGTCTATAAGACCTGACTGTTGAGCTTGTGGCATAAATTGATCGGGTTGCAAAAGCCCTTGTTCGGGATGGTTCCAGCGAACCAGGGCTTCTACGCCGGCTAACTTATTACGGGTAAGGTCTATCTGTGGCTGAAAAAGCAAAAAAAGTTGGTTCAGCCGAGTTGCCTCACGCAAGTCATTCTCTATGTCGAGTTGTTCTTTTTCGGTCTGGCGCAACGCCTCAGTAAAAAAATAGTGATGATGCTTACCGGTTTCTTTGGCGCGATACATGGCGCTATCAGCATGTTTTAGCAAAGTGTCGGCATCGGTTCCATCATGAGGAAACATACAAATACCTATGCTTGCACTGGGGTAAACAGGATGGTGGTTGATAATATGAGGCGGCTTCAAGGACTCGGCAATGCGTAGAGCCATCATGTCGGCTTCATGTACGGTCGCCTCTTCAAGCAGAATGGCAAATTCATCCCCGCCAAAACGGGCAATCGTGTCGCCTTCACGCAGGCACGCACGCATTCTGTGGGTCACTTCGACCAAGAGCTTATCGCCTGCTGCATGTCCTAAGGAGTCATTAATGGATTTAAAGTCATCCAGATCAACAAAGAACAGAGCAAAAGTATGCGGGGAACGAGAGGATCGAGACACGGTTTGATGGACACGATCATAAAAAAGGGACCGATTGGGCAGTCCAGTCAGCTCGTCGTGGGTTGCCAAAAACTCAATGCGACTTTTTGAGGCTATAACCGTGCTAAAGTCGCTGAAGATGCCGACAAAATTAGTAATGCTGCCTGTTATGTCTTTCACCGCGGTAATGGTCAGCCATTCAGGATAGATCTCTGTATTTTTGCGACGGTTCCATATTTCTCCTTGCCACCAACCCTGGTTGAGCAGTGCAGTCCACATGGCTTTATAGAATTCATGGTTCTGCTTGCCTGAAGCCAGTATTCTCGGATTTTGGCCTATGACTTCATACGCTGCATAACCTGTCAGACGAACAAAAGCCTCATTAACCGTAAGAATATTGGCTTGGGCATCGGTCACCAAAATGCCAGCCCCAGCACGACTAAAGACGCGTTTAGCCAGGCGCAGATTATTATCTTCATCCTGGGGTTCCGAGGTATCTAGCGATTGCGTACAGATATGTGAGACCTCGCCTTGTTTATTGCGTAGTGCGAAGCGAATGGAATAAAGCAGTCGTTCCGAAGCCTCGGTCAAGACTATCTTGTCCTCGCTTTCTAGCGGAGTTTTCTGCGCGGCGGCTTTCAGATCTTTGATCTGGATGTCTTGAGCTAGGGAGGGAGCAAACAGCGTGGCATCGGTTTGGCCAAGTATCTGTTCGGTAGTGATTTGATAGAAATTTTCAAATTGACGATTAATGAATTCATATCGGCCGGATACGTCTTTGAGAGAAACAATAAACTTGGAGTTTTTCATGAAGAACGGCAGCATGCGGTCTTTGAGTAAGGAGGCAGACTGGTCTCTGCCCAGATCATGGCTGAGATATTCCAGTTCTTCAGGATGAGCCTGCATCAGTGACAGGTAGTCATGAAAACTCATGATATGGTGAGTACGCATGCGATGGATTATGCAGATCCAAAGGTTTTCTTGATGTTCAGTGAGGGCAAGCAGTTTCTTCAGGCACTCAGAAGTGACCAGAGCATCATGGGTCAGTGTGCTCCAGTCACAGGTTTGGGCCATCATGCTGATTTTTTCGGCGATAGCTTCCGCAGGCAGCACCCAATCGACATGCCCCGTAGCGATGGCAGCTAGGGGCATCGTTGTATAGGGCACAGCATCGGGAAGTAGAGTGAAACTATAGCCCCCGCGAGACTTGATGTTGCAAATTCCAGCACTTCCATCACTACCCAGACCAGAAATAATGATAGCCATGGCCTTAGCTTGCTTTTCAGTGGCTAAGCTATTCAGTAATACATTAAGTGAAGGGTAGTGGCCAGCGTCTCCAGTTCTTTTTCGGCATACAAAATAGCCCTGATTAAGGGCAGTGTCATAGTCACTTGAGGCCACATAGACGGTGTTGGGTTGAGGATATAAGCCGGCTTCAGCCAATAAGACGGGCATGCTGGTAGCTTGATTTAGCAGTGCTAGTATTCTGCATGGGTAGCTAGGTAGTAAGTGGGGAAGAATGATATAGGAGATACCCAGGTCGACCGGCACGGCAGCCATCAAGGCAGCCAAGTCTGACAATCCCTCGGTAGAGACTCCTATGCCAATCCAGCCAGGCCTTAGACCTGATTTTTGATGTTTGGGCGACTTGGCTTTAACCATGAGCACCTCAATGATGCTGTCGAGCGTGCAGCAACAACCTGCTTGCCGTAGCCAGCCTGATTAGGCAACGACAAAGACAAGCATGATGTTAATGGTATGACAGGTTTTTCATGCGATGTCTTGATTAAAGCGCAAGCAGGGCACGATTTCAGGCATCAAATGCAAGATATTTAACATGAGTCAATGATTTGCATGCACATCAATCATGATTGAGCATCTGTCGTAAGGCATTACGCAGAGCGGTCGGTTCAAAGGGCTTATCACAAATGGCAGAAACGCCAGCTTGTTGAATGGCAGCGAGGCGTGATTGATTCTGTTCGCTAGTCACCATGAGGATGGGCACAAAACTTCGGTCGCTATTTCGAATGTGGCGAACCAACTCGTCACCATCCATCGCCGGCATATTCAGGTCCGTGACGACGAGATCAAATTCAGTCATGGTCAAGAGTTCAATGGCGCTAAGGCCGTTATCAGCTTCCTGAAAGTGCCTCATGCCCATGTTATAAAGCAGATGGCGAAGATGTTTTCTGGCCAGAGGGCTATCATCTACGATCAGTACACGCAGATCAGCAGCATCGAAATTTTCAAGTTCAATCTCATCTTGTTGCAACAACATCATCGCATGTTCCAGGCCGCTTCTCAGGTC
The DNA here is from genome assembly GCA_021804355.1 of Pseudomonadota bacterium. Lineage (GTDB taxonomy): Bacteria > Pseudomonadota > Gammaproteobacteria > Pseudomonadales > Moraxellaceae > JABEVH01. The sequence goes on from JAJZHP010000095.1 coordinate 4,836, forward strand.
CTCACGTGAAAATGGTTTGCGCAAGATGGCGGCCACACCAGATTGACGCAGGGGATCAAGGCGTTCAAAACGCGTCTCAGAAGAGACCAGGATAAAGGGAATATGATCACGGCCTTCACCTTCACGTAGGCGTTTTAGCAGTAAATCCGAGCTCATGTCTTCCAGGTAGAGAGAACTGATGATGACATCGGGTTTGATGCGAGGGATACCGTTGATCGCTTCTTCGCCCGTGGTGACAAAGTCAAGCTGAGTAACCTTCAATTCTGCGCACACTTTTTTCATCAGATGTTGTTGGGTAGTGGAGGGTTCAACCACGAGTATTACCAACTGTTCGATCGTTAGTGCAGCCATCCTGTGATTCTCCGAGGCAATGCATCAAGTTTAGTGTGCACTGGGGGAGTTGCCAGCCTCTCAGGGTGAGAGGCATAGAAATACTAATTGTCTAGTTAAGAGGGGCGTGATTTCAAGGCAGTGCGGCCTGAGTAGTCACAGGCAAATTGCCAGGCGCTACGTCCGGATCGACTGGAACGGTTTAAGGCAAACAAGAGCGCTTCATGGCGAGCTTCATCATTCCAGTGCCCACCAAGTTGCGTTAGCCAGTGTTGAGCGCTGGCCAGATACGCTTCCTGATCTTGCGGGTAGAAGCTAAGCCATAGGCCGAAGCGATCAGATAGCGAGACCTTTTCCTCAATATTTTCAGAAGGCCGCAGTTCACCCTGCACATGCTGAGAGTTCGTGTTATCGCGCATATATTCAGGCATCAGATGTCTGCGGTTGCTGGTTGCATAGATCAGTACGTGATGGGAAGCGGCATGCAATGACCCATCCAGAACCACCTTGAGAGCGCGATAACTGTCGTCGCCCTCGGAGAAAGCAAGATCATCGCAAAATATAATAAAACGTTCAGGGCGTTGATGCAGTTGTGCCAAGATGCTGGGAAGGGCAGTCAGATGCTGGCGGTCTACCTCAACCATCCGCAATCCCTGATGGGCATAAGTCGTTAGTTGAGCTCGAACCAGAGAAGACTTTCCTGTACCTCGAGCTCCCGTCAGTAATACGTTATTGGCCGGGAGGCCGGCAAGGAATTGCTCTGTATTGGTGCAAATTATGCTTTTTTGTGCCTCAATATGCTGCAGATCCTCCAAATGTATTTGCGCATAATCTGGGATGGACTGCAGGTAACCTTGGCTCTGCGAGCGTTGAACCCAGCAATAGGCGTGCGCATTCCAGTCCACAGGTGGCGGGTTGCCAAGGTACTGTTCCAGTAAATCAGCTATACGTCGCAATTCATGGTGCAGGTTGTGGTCATTCATCAAGGTCGGTTCTGCTCAGGTTTAAGATAATAATCATGGTACTGGTTGCGCAGCTGTAGTTTGGATAATTTGCCTGTGGCTGTATGGGGTAACTCAGCGACGACCACAATACTATCGGGCAGCCACCAGCGCGCAACATGAGCGGCCAAATGATCACGCAGGGCTGCTAAATCCAGATCTTCATGGCCGGGTACAACCAGTAATAGTGGACGCTCATCCCAGCGTGGGTGGGGTATACCTATGACACAGGCTTCTCGTAGCCCCGAGTAACTCATGGCAGCGTTTTCCAAGTCTATAGAGCTGATCCATTCTCCACCAGACTTGATCACATCCTTGGCCCGGTCAACTATCTGCATGTACCCGGCTTCATCCAGCGTGGCAATATCACCGGTATCGAACCAGCCATGTTCAAAAGCCGACAGGTCCTCATGGCGGAAGTAGCGCTCAGCCACCCAGGGACCCCGTACACGAAGGTGCCCAAAGGTCTTGCCGTCATGCGCTAAACGGTGGTTCTTATCATCGAATATCGCCAACTCTATACCAAATACCGGCCTGCCTTGTTTGAGTTGATGCTGATAGCGTTCCAGGGGAGGTAGTCGCATGATTTCAGGTGTGGGCAGATTAACGGTCCCTAATGGTGAAAGCTCGGTCATGCCCCAGGCGTGAACAACAAAGGCCGAGTGATTTTCGTCAAACTCGCGAATCATACTTAAAGGCGCCGCTGATCCACCCACAACAACCCTTTTAACATGTTGTAGTCTGATATGATTTTCATGCAGGTGCCTGAGTAATCCCATCCAGACGGTAGGCACGCCCAGTAGTAAATCAGCCTGTTCCTGTTGAATGAGTTCGGTCAGTGACGCACCATCGAGCGCTGCTCCCGGAAGTATTAGACGTGAGCCCATCATGGCAGCGGCATAAGGAACTCCCCAGGCGCAGACATGAAACATAGGGACAACGGGTAATACACAGCTTTCAGGTGTGATTCCCAGCGCATCAGCCCGGCAGGCCGCCATGGCGTGCAACAGCGTTGAATAATGAGAATAAAGTACGCCCTTGGGATTGCCCGTGGTGCCTGAGGTGTAACACAGGGCACTGGCTTGCTCATCAGAGAATCTGGGCCACGAAAAGTTGGGTGACTGTTCTGCAAGCAAGGTCTCATAACAAAGCCAATCGGGAGCCTGCAGGGATTGCTGCTCATAGTCAGTCATCAGAATAATATGTTCAACACCTGGGAGCTGAGGCAGTAATTGTCGAAGCAGAGGGATGAAACTCAAGTCTACAAGCAGAATGCGGTCGTCAGCATGGTTAATGATGTAGCGCAGTTGTTCAGGAAAAAGACGTGGATTGATCGTATGGGTGATAGCTCCGATGCCTGAGATGGCATAGTACGCTTCAAAGTGTCTGTGTGTGTTCCAGGCCAGGGTTCCTATACGGTCCCCGGGACCGGCGCCTAAGGCCAGAAGTGCTTGGGCCAGTTGGCGACTGCGTTGGGCGATTTGGGCATAAGTATGGCGAACGATAGGACCTTCTACCGAACGGCTGATAATGCTTTGCTGGCCGTGCTGTGCGGCGGCGTGTTCGAGCAGATCACTCACCAGAAGATGTCGGTTCATCATCAATCCTTGCATGGCTCTCTCCCTGTCAGCTCAAGCTGAATAATCAGATGGGCTTTTTTCTAGCACGCTATGCGGTGTCATGCAAATGAGGAATTTGCTGCAAGCTGAATTAGTCTGCTCTACAATGGGGCTCTTAGAGTGATTTGCCTCATCCAAGGTAGGGGAAGAAAGCTGCATGTTGCAGGCATTAAAGATGCATTCCAAAGTGTGGATATGTACTCCCCGCGTGGTTGTAGCCATGACCATGGCGGGTGTTATCGAGACAGTGTCTGCGGCATCCCCTCTGGAGGAAGGTGCTCAGGCGTATGACCGGGAGGACTATACACAGGCCATACGCATACTCAGCCCTTTAGCTCAATCCGGGGACCGGGATGCTCAGGATCTTCTCGGAGCCAGCTACGAAGAAGGGCAGGGTGATTTTGTTACGGCGGCACTTTGGTATCAAAAAGCAGCGGCACAAGCTCAATCGGATGCGTTGACCCGTCTCGGTGAGCTCTATGAAGATGGTGATGGTGTGCCTCAGGATACGCAAAAAGCTCTCGATTGTTTCGAGCAAGCAGCCTCTTTGGGGGATGAGGATGCAGAAACTGACCTGGGTGAGATCTATACCAACGTGATCGGGGATAACGGAGAAGCCGCCAAGCATTTCAGTCACGCTGCCGAGGAGGGTGATGCTCAGGCGCAATATCGGCTTGGACTGTTACTGCTTGGTGAGGAAGGTGTGACACGGGATGTCTCACGCGCCTGGATGTACCTAAGTCTTGCTGCTGATGCGGTCGATGATGCGGCCGAGTCGCGAGATGTCCTTGAACTGGAAATGAGTCCGCAGGACTTGAATCATGCCCGCGGACTGCTCAAGGACTGGCTTGCTACGCATCACCCCGCAACCGGGATATCAAAAGCTCATTAACGGCCCCTGGGTTGGCTTTGCCTTTGGATCGTTTCATGACTTCGCCGACAAAAAATCCGAACAGTTTATCTTTACCTGCCCTGTAGGCGGCTACCTGGTCAGGGTTCTCAGTGAGCACGGTATCAACCAGGCTGGCTATGAGATCACTATTGGTTTCCTGTCGCCATCCTTTGGCCTCGATGATGGCATCGGCACTGCTGCCTTCTTTTTGCCATAAAGCGGTAAATACTTGTTTGGCCAGTTTTCCTGAAACCGTATTGTCTGCGAGCCGAATCAGCAAGCCGCCTAATTGCTTAGCGCTGACGGGACACGCACTAAGTTCCAGGTCGTCCCGATTAAGTGCGGCCATGAGATCGCCCATGATCCAGTTGGCCGAGGCTTTCGCTTGGCCTTGGGAGGCAGTCACGGTGGTTTCAAAATACTCGGCAAGGTCACGATCGCTCACCAGAACCCGTGCATCGTAATCACTTAATCCATATTGCGACATAAACCGTGCATGTCGTGCCTGGGGTAGTTCAGGCAAGTTCAATCGCTCACGCTCAAGTAGTGCATCATCGATGACAACGGGTAAAAGATCAGGGTCTGGAAAATAGCGGTAATCATTAGCTTCTTCCTTGCTGCGCATGGGTCGTGTCTCATTGCGCTCAGCATCATACAGGCGAGTCTGCTGGATGATACGTCCACCTTCCTCCAGGATATCAATTTGTCGCTGGATTTCGTACTGAATGGCTTTTTCGACAAACTTGAACGAATTAACGTTCTTGATTTCACAGCGCTTACCCAGCATCTCATCCCCTGAGCGACGAACGGAAACATTACAGTCACAGCGCATGGACCCTTCTGCCATATTGCCATCAGAAATATCCAGATAGCGTATCAGGGC
>JAJZHP010000096.1 GCA_021804355.1 Pseudomonadota bacterium
GGTGATGGAAGGACTTGCCGAGATCTGCTCACATCATTCATATAATGGTTTTGTCGCGTAGTTTTTTGGTGGCCGTATCCAGGCTTTGCAGAATGCGGTCCTTGTCGTAGTTCTTGATTTTATTGACATCAATATGCATGGCAAATCCATCAAGCTCAATTTCAACGAAACTTGCATTGGCGCCCAGGTCGCGTCGAAAATCCACCACCGACCAGACCTGAACCGGTTTTTGTATGCCTTTAACGGTGACCATGCCCTTTTCTCGGCAGAGAATGGTTTCCCGAACTAACAGATAGGTATCATGGCTGATAAGAATCTCATCGGGTTGAGCCGCCGCCTGGAGACGTGCAGCCAGATTGGCGTCACGGCCGATAATGGTATAGTCCATACGAGATTCGCTGCCAAAGTTGCCGACGTGACAGTAGCCTGTCGTTATACCCATGCGTACATGCAGAGGTTTTTGCACACCCTGGGTCTGCCATTTATGACGCAAAATTTTCATGAGGTTGCGCATTTCAATGGCCATGGACACGCAAGCCTGAGCATCTTCTTTGGCTCCCAGTGTTTTGGGATCGCCGAAAAAAATCAGAATGGCATCGCCAATGAATTTATCAATGGTCCCGCCGTACTGCAGGGCGATACGGGACATTTGATCAAAATAAAAATTCAACATTTCAGTGAGGGCATCGGGTGACATTTCATCGGTAGTTTCCGTGAAGTCTTTGATGTCGGAGAAAAAGATGCTGAGTTTTTTGCGGTGGGTCTGGAGTTTTACATCGCGGCGACCGGAAAATATAGATTCCCAGACTTGAGGAGGCAGGTATTTGACCAGCTTACGTGACAGGGTAATCGCTTGTTCCTGTTGTTCCAGCAGCAAGTTTTTGGTCGCTAAAAACTGTTCGTGATGATGCCGCGTATAATAGGCGGATAGGCTGATGTAACACAGGGTTCCTAAGCCCGCAGTCAAGGTGACACTCCAGGGTTCAGGTTGATTCATCAGGTGAAGCCCAAAAAGCGGCAATCCGCATAATCCCCCGATGACCACAAACACCATACTGGTGATCCAGGTCTGTATGCCGGCTCTACCTAGTACCGAGGCGTTCAGCATTAAAAGAAACATCAGCGAGGCCGTCGGACTATAGGCCACAGCATCCATACTCAGTCCCATGACTAACCCATCAAGGATAATTTCGAGTGAACGCTGACGCTCTTCAGAGCTACCCAAAAGATCTTCTATCCAGGGAAGTACGAAGGGGTACAGGGTGAGCAGGGGAAGCATCAACAGCAGGCGGCTTGAGTAGTAGCTATTGGCGACACCAATAGCCATAACGACAGCGACCACCATAAAAGCTAGCAGCCGCGTACGGCGTAAATTATTACCCGAAAACTCAATGGGTTGACCCTGAATCTGCATGCGCCGAGCTAAACTCCAAGTAAGACAAGTTCACATTCTTATCAGGAATAATGCTAGCACACTTAAAGAGCTAAGACATAAGGGCTAACTTTAGGGCCCAAGTCTCATGCTTCTGTTGGATTTTTGCCTAACACGTCCCCATGGCCTCAGCCACGAGAGGTTTGCGCCACCGAATCTTCATTGCCTGCAGAGATGCGGCATAACTGCTCACGATCGAGTATACAGACTTCTTTGCCTTCTACGCCCAGCACTTGCTGGTTCTGAAAACGTGTAAAAATACGGCTGACGGTTTCCACAGCCAGTCCTAAATAGTTGCCAATATCAGAACGCGACATAGGCAATCTAAACCTATGGTCCGACAGACGGCGACGTTTGTAGCGTTCGGACAGGCTGAGTAATAAAGAGGCGATACGTGCTTCGGCTGTCTTTTTGCTCAGTAATAACATAAGTTGCTGATCAGATTGAATCTCACGGCTCATCAGTTTGAAGAAATGGTTTTGGAGCCCGGGTATCTCATGAGCTAAATCTTGCAGGCGGTTGAACGGAATTTCACAGACGGACGTGGTTTCTAAAGCAACCGCTGAACTCATATGGATATCGGTATGGATGCCATCCATGCCGACGACTTCACCAGCCAAATAAAAGCCGGTGACTTGTTCTTCACCGCTGTCGGTCGTCGTGTAGGCTTTTAACGCGCCTGCCTTGATAGCGTAAATAGCCTCAAAAGGAGTTTCTTCCCAATATAGATGATCGCCACGGTGCAGTGGGCGTGTTCTTTGAATGATGGAATCAAGTCGATCCAGATCATCAGGATCAACGGCTACCGGCAGACAGATAGGGTTGAGAGAACATTCAGCGCACTGGTTTGCAGTTTGATGGCGAAATATCACTGCGTTATTCAAGGCTTCGGGCATGGTGCAGTCCTAATGAGCCAACTGGTTACTCACGCATATCATACGCATACTACACCTATCGGTGAAGGGTGGACATCCTGTTGGCCACTATTCATCAAATGACTTGTGAGTAGCGGTTGTTATGCTGTGGATGATCTTTCCAATAGCGATCAAATAGGCGGCAAATGAAGCGTATATAGTGCTTTCCGGATTCACGAACATGCACCTGATCGTTCTGCACACTGATCCAGTCGGTGGGCAGTTGTTGTAGCGAGTTTAACTCATCCCTGAAATATTCAGAAAACCGGATGTGATGGCGGTTTTCCATGACATGAATATCGACATGTAAATGACACAGCAGATCCATGATCACGTCACGCCGTAAGAGATCATCAGGACTTAAGGTGATGCCACGCTCCAGAGGGAGTTCGTTCCGGTCCAGAGCAGCGTAGTAATCGGCCAGTAATTTATGATTTTGGGCATAGGTATTGTCAATTTGTCCAATACTGGAAACGCCCAAGCCAATCAGGTCTGTTGATTTTTGTGTGGAATAACCCTGAAAATTGCGTCGTAATTGTCCATCTTGTTGTGCTTTATGCAAGCCATCGCCATCACGTGCATAATGATCCATACCGATTTCAACATAGCCGGCAGCCTCTAAGCGCCGTAAGGTCAGATCCAACAATCGCTTTTTTTCATCAGCGCTAGGCAGATCTTCCTTGCGGATACGGTTTTGCGGAAAAAACCGCTCAGGAAGATGAGCATAGTGAAACAGGGAGAGACGATCGGGGGCCATGGCCAGGACATGGTCCAGCGTGCGATCAAAACGATCAGCTGTTTGCAAGGGCAGCCCATAGATAAGATCAAGGCTGACCGATTCAAAGCCATATCGCCGGGCAGCATCAACCACGCCACGGGTTTTTTCTACAGACTGGACACGATGGACGGCCTTTTGAACATCGTCGTCAAAATCCTGGACGCCCAGGCTGACACGGTTAAAACCTAGGCCGCGCAGCAAAGCCATGCCTGCATCATCTACCGTTCTGGGGTCGATCTCGATCGAGTACTCAACATCCTTGCCTCGACTGAGGTTGAAGTAGCGCGCCAGATAAAACATCAGTTCAGTCATTTCGGCATCGCTGAGATAGGTCGGTGTCCCTCCACCCCAATGTAATTGCGTGACACGCCGGTTGCGATCAAAAAGTGCTGATGTCAGCTGTATTTCTTTAAGGAGATAGTCCAGATAGGTGCGCGATGCCTGCTTATCCTTGGTAACGATTTTATTGCAGGCACAGTAGTAACAAAGTGAATGACAAAAGGGTATATGAACATAGAGCGACAGATTGCTCTGAAGTTTATTACTGCGTTCAGAAGCCGCTTTCAGGTCCTGAGCCGTGAATGCCTGAGAAAAATGGGGAGCAGGGGGGTAGGAGGTATACCGCGGTGCTGTCGCCGTCTCACCGGTAAGCCAGTGAGGCAACCCTTCGCTGCTGGTAGGGTTCATAGTTCAGGCGGGCCTTTAGTTGGGAATTCCGGCAATTTTATATGAGATGACCGCTTAAATTCATTGATGTATGTCAATCAGTCTTGCCGGTGTATTCTGGACAATCAATAAAGTCGTGCCTTTTAATGGAGAGATGACCATGGAACACTTGCTGGCTATTATCGATCAACGTCATACCGATTCACCGGCATTTCGTAGTGCCGTACTGTGGTCGCAAGCCTTGGGTGCGCGGCTTTCAGTATTTCTGCCTGCGGATTTGAATACTCCTGAAGGGTTGGCGCTGGGGCCTGGCCTGTTAGCGAGCGTTGAGCATACGGCTGAACTGGATGCAGAGCGTTGGCTGGAAGATTTTCTGGCACGAGAGCCTATGCCGGTAGATCGTCACGCGGTGGCTTCGCAACATTGGGTGCAGGCTGTTTGTCATGAAGTAGAGCGGCTGGGCGCTGATATGATCTTTATCAGCCGGGAAAGCGCTCCTAACCCATCTGCCTGGAAAAAACTGTTGCGGCAATTGCCGGCGCCGACGTGTATCGTGCGCGACGCTCTACCGCCCAAGTCAATTTTAGCGGCAGTTTCAGCCATTCCGGAAGATGCAGCGCACCATGTATTAAATGATGTAGTCCTTAATTATGCCATTCGGCTGAGAGACTTATGGCAGGTTGAACTCAAAGTGGCGAGTGCCTTGCCGACTCCCATGGAAATTGCGCCTATGGTGGGAGAGACCTATGCCGTGTCCTATCTGCAGGAAGAGATGGAGACGTCACTCCGGGATGTGCTCAAGCAGCTTCTGGAAAAGCATGGCTTGAAGGAAGATGTGCTTTGCCTGCGTATGGGGGTGGCTGAGGCCGTTTTGGCGCAGGAAATTGAGGCGGCACATGCCAACTGGGTGATCATGGGAACTGTAGGGCGCCGCGCACTGATGGCCTTTTTCTCCGGTAACTCTGCCGAGCAAGTTGAACGCCATGTGCCTGCCAATCTGCTGTTGTTGCGCCCCCAGGACTTTAGCGAACTATGATGAGCTGATGACCTGCCTACCCAAACGGTCAATGGGTTTGGTCTGAAATGTCATTGCAAGCGTGGCTGCTTGGGGGCATGGTAGGCATCGGTAAGCCCCCAGAGGCCACCTATTGACTCCCCAGGAGAACACATGACTACCGAAGCATTGATTTTTGATGGGGTGCGCACCCCACGAGGTAAGGGCAAAAAGGATGGATCCCTCCACACGGTAAAACCGGTGGATCTTGTGGTGGGTTTGATGCACGCTTTGGAAGAACGCCACGGCGAAGCCATACGTCAGCGGGTAGATGATGTGGTTTTGGGTTGTGTCACCCCCGTGGGTGATCAGGGTGCTGATATAGCCAAGACGGCGGCATTGACTGCTGGCTGGGCTGATACTACGGCGGGCGTGCAGCTGAATCGTTTCTGCGCCTCGGGTCTGGAAGCTGTCAATCTGGGGGCCATGAAAATCCGCTCCGGGTTTGAGGACCTGGTGGTTGTCGGCGGTGTTGAGTCGATGTCGCGCTTGCCCATGGGCTCCGATGGAGGAGCTTGGGCCATGGACCCTGCGATCAATCTGGCCACTGGATTTGTGCCGCAAGGCATTGGCGCTGACCTGATTGCTACCCTGGAAGGCTTTAGTCGCACCGATGTCGACGCTTTTGCTTTGCGCTCGCAGCAGTTGGCTGCTCGTGCCCGACAGGAAGGTTATTTTAGCCGTTCGGTCGTTCCCGTTCGTGACATCAACGGCTTGACGATCCTGGCTCAGGATGAATTTATCAAACCTGATTCTACCCTGGAAGGGTTGGGATCTCTTAATCCATCCTTTGTGGTCATGGGAGAAATGGGGGGGTTTGATGCGGTGGCCCTGCAAAAATATCATTGGGTTGAAAGCATTAACCATGTGCATACCGCAGGAAACTCCTCCGGTATTGTTGATGGAGCGGCCCTGATGCTGGTCGGTAATGAGACCACGGGCCGAGCCTTAGGCCTGAAACCACGGGCCAGAATTGTGGCTACTGCTGTTTCTGGCGCTGATCCGACGATTATGCTGACGGGTCCTGCGCCGGCTGCGCGTAAAGCCCTGGCTCGTGCCGGACTAACCCCTCAGGATATTGATCTTTGGGAAATCAATGAAGCGTTCGCTGCCGTAGCCTTGCGTTTTGTGCGTGACATGAAGATTGATCTGGATAAGGTCAATGTCAATGGTGGCGCTATCGCTATGGGACATCCTCTCGGTGCGACCGGTTGCATGATCGTGCAAATAGCCCTGGATGAGTTGGAACGCAGGCAGTTGAAAAGAGCACTGTGTACGCTATGTGTAGGCGGTGGCATGGGTATTGCCACCATTATTGAACGCGTCTGAAGACATCTGAGAGTGAGTATCGCCATGAGTCAGAGTGCTATTCGTTGGGAACAGGATGCCGATCAGATCGTCACGCTTATCCTGGATGACCCCACCCAGTCTGCAAACACCATGAATGCTTTGTATCAGCAATCTATGGCTGAGACCGTCAAACGTTTGCAGGATGAGAAGAAAAATATACGTGGAGTGATTATTACTTCAGCGAAGAAGACTTTCTTTGCCGGGGGAGATCTAAAAATGCTCATTCAGGCGCAGCCTGAGCATGCTGCTGAGATCGCTGCAGGTGTCGATGAGATCAAGCGGCAATTGCGCGTTATAGAGACGTTGGGCGTGCCCGTGGTGGCAGCTATGAATGGGACTGCCCTGGGAGGTGGTCTGGAAATTGCCTTGGCATGCCATTACCGTATCGCTCTGCAAGATACACGTTCCGAATATGGTTTGCCTGAAGTCACCCTAGGGCTGTTACCGGGCGGCGGGGGCGTGGTCCGCGTTGTGCGTATGCTCGGCATACAAAATGCGTTGATGAATGTCTTGATGCAAGGACAACGCATGAAGGCGGCCAAGGCCAAAGAAGTCGGGCTGATCGATGAACTGGCCAGCGATGTCGATGACATGCTGGCCAAGGCCAGGGCATGGATGGCGGCACATCCCCAGGCCAAGCAGCCTTGGGATCAGAGTGGTTACAAAATGCCCGGCGGAACACCTTCAACCCCGGCCTTGGCGATGAACCTGCCTGCATTTCCTTCTAATTTGCGTAAACAGTTGAAGGGCGCTCAAGCACACTATCCCGCGCCAGCTGCGATCATGGCGGCCGCAGTCGAAGGGGCCCAGGTTGATGTCGATAGTGCCTTCAAGATTGAAGGTCGCTACTTCGTCAAGCTGGCCACAGGCGCTGTCAGCAAGAATATGATCAAAGCCTTCTTCTTTGATTTACAGAAGATCAATGCCGGGGGATCACGCCCATCCACCGCCGAGTATCCTAGTGTGGAATGCCGTAAAATCGGTATCCTGGGTGCAGGTATGATGGGGCAAGGAATAGCGTATGTCTCCGCTATGGCAGGGATAGATGTGGTGTTGCTGGACACCGATCAGGCAGCTGCCGAACGAGGCAAACAATATTCGCGCCAGTTGTTGGATAAGCGTGTATCCAAGGGACGTATGAATGCTGAGAAAGCAGAAGCTACGCTCCATCGTATCGTTGCGACGACGGAGTATGCACAGCTGTCAGATTGTGATCTGGTTATTGAGGCGGTATTTGAGAATCGCCAGATCAAGGCTGAGGTGACGGAGAAAGTGGCCGCAGTAGGGCGTAAAGATTTGTTGATGGCGTCGAACACCTCAACTCTGCCCATTAGCAGTCTGGCTCATGCTTATCCTCGCCCTGAGCGTTTTATCGGTCTTCACTTCTTCTCACCCGTCGACAAAATGCCGTTGGTGGAAATTATTTGTGGAGAAAAAACCAGTCCTGCTACGTTAGCTCAGGCTTTTGATTATGTCATTAAGATCAAAAAGACGCCGATTGTGGTTAACGATAGTCGTGGATTTTTTACCTCGCGTGTTTTTGGTACCTATTGCTACGAAGGGGTTGCCATGTTGGGAGAGGGTTACCCAGCAGCCTCCATTGAGCAGGCAGCAGCACAGGCGGGTATGCCTATCGGCCCCCTGGCGGTGATGGATGAAGTCAATCTGGAACTTGGGCGTAAGGTAAGGGTACAAACACGTTTGGATCTTGAAGCTGAGGGCAAGTCCTTCCCATCGCACCCTGCGGAGGTTGTTATCGACCGTATGTGTGATGAGTTTAAACGTCCGGGCAAGAAAGAAGGGATGGGTTTCTACGACTATCCCCAGGGCGGAAAGAAGTCATTGTGGCCAGGCCTGCAGAGCCATTTTGCCCATGCAGAGCTGGCTCAGCCAACGCCATCGCAGTTTGCGGAGATGATGGATCGTCTATTGTTCAGGCAAAGTATTGAGGCGGCTCGCTGTTATGAAGAAGGCGTATTGCGCTCGGTTGCTGATGCCAATATCGGGTCTATCTTCGGAATTGGCATGGCTCCATGGACGGGAGGTCAACTGCAGTTCATCAACTATCTGGGCTTGAAGGCTTTTGTTGAACGAGCAGAAGCACTGGCGGCCCGTTATGGCGACAGGTTCACGCCGCCTGCGCTCCTTAAGCGGATGGCTGAACGCGGAGAAACTTTTGAGTAAGTGGTGAAGTATGGGCTGGCTAGTCAACGGGCCAGCCCTGCGCTATGGTAGCGGGATACTTATAAAAAAGGTGTTCCCGACTCGTGAACCTAGGGTGGTTGGTAGGTGGTGGACTCTTCTTGATGCTGCTGGGCGCCGCAGGAGCATCGATATTTTCATGGATTTTGCGACCCTGGCTGATGGGTCGCAGGTTGCCGCACCAATCAGATTTGCTAGCCAACCTGATGGGTTTGGCTGCGCGTCATCCTGAACAGTTAGACCAGCTACTCGGCAGCATGCATGATGTGTTGTGGGTTGCTGATCTGGCCACGAATCAGTTGCTGTTTGTCAGTGATTCAGTCTTGCGTATCTATGGCCTCAGTCGGGACGAGCTGCAAGCCCATCCCAAAAAGATGCTGGAGCGTGTACATCCCGATGATAAGGAACGGGTTCGAGATGCCTTGCAAGGTTTGTTGCGAGGGGATGTCTTAAACCTGGAACATCGACTGCTCTGGCATACAGGTGAAGTCTACTGGATCCATGTGGAAGCACATCGTCTATTCAGTGCCCAGGGAGGGCAACTGGTGGGTGGTTTGTCGCGGGATATTACGGCACAAAAACGTTTGACCGAGTATTGGCGAGCGAGTGAAGAGCGTTATCGCCGGCTGGTCAGTATGGCTGACACCTGCATTATGGTTCTTGATGAAGCCTTGCATGTTCTCGAGTGGAATGAGGCGGCTGAACGTATTTTTGGTGTGCAGCGGGCCCAAGCTATGGGCATGAGTTTTCTTGACCATTTCGTGCAGGAGCCTGATCGGCAACGCTGGCATTCAGCCTGGACGGCTCTGCAGCCTGGTTCTGAGATTTTTCGCATCGAACTTGAAGTCATAGGCAGGGAGGCAAGTGTTCATTGGATTTCCTGGAATAATCGGCTTTACATCAACCCACAAAACTCCCGCCGTGAGCTGGTGGCCGTCGGTATGGATGTCACAGAGTTACATAGGGTGTCCAGGGATCTTGAGCGTAATGAGCAATTATTCCGCTCTTTGTTTGAAAATG
>JAJZHP010000012.1 GCA_021804355.1 Pseudomonadota bacterium
GAAGTGGCATCCATAAAGGATTTGAACTCTGCCGAAGCACTCCCCATATAAGTGGGCGCCCCGAAAATCATGCCCTGCACACTATCCAACCTATCCCAATTAAGCTCCTCCACGGAAGTTAAATAACAGTGAAGACCTTCTTCTTTTACACCTTGGGCTATCGATTCAGCCAATTTTTGTGTATGCCCAAAACGGCTATGGAAAACTACGGCGACTTCCATTAAGCAGATATCCATATGAGCGAGGCCATTCGTCCCGTTACAGGACTTCTTCTGTAGGAAAAGAACTGATCAGCCTGGGTATACGTGCAAAATTCTCCTCCATAGACCTGATTCACTCCCTGTAGCGCTAGGCGCAAACGAGCTAGGGCATACAGATCAGCCAGATAATGCCCTGGCCTTGTCGGAGAAAAACACGAAGCAGCTGCCTGATGCTGCTGAACAAAAATATCATACACTTCTTGGCCAATTTCAAAGACCTCAGGCCCTATGGCAGGTCCCAGCCAGACCAACAAATCATCAGGCGAGGCTTGAAATTTTTGCAAGCTAGCTTCGATCACCCCGGCAGCCAGACCACGCCAACCGGCATGTATCGCCGCCACCTCCTTACCCTGTCGGTCGCACACCAGAAGTGGCAAGCAATCCGCCGTCAACACCGCGCATATCCTGTCAGGGCGATCCGTATAGACGGCATCGGCTTCCTGCGAGGTCACCGACTGCCCCGCATCCACAACTCTGATGCCATGAACCTGACTCATCCACCCAAGCGGTTGTATGAGGTCCAGAGCACCGGCCAGACGTCGCCGATTTTCTTGAACAGCTTGCGGATCATCGCCAACATGAGCAGCCAGATTTAAACTGGCAAAATCACCTTCACTCACCCCGCCATAGCGTGTTGTTATCGCCGCTTTAATCGCCGCGGGAGCTGGCCACTCCGGAAATATAAACTCCATGTCAGGTCACGCTGGCGGTACGCAAAGGGCCTGAACGCTGGGCCAGCCACTCAGCACTAATCGCCCAAGTTGTCGATACCGCTCTTGCTCCCGTAAATACACCAGCATGCCCACCCGGCACCAAGTGAAAACGTTTATCCCTTGAACTGACCACATCCATGATGCGATAAGCCGCTGCCATAGGGACGATCGCATCACTGGCTCCTGCAAAAGCGAGAAGGTCACAATGAATTTCTTTGAAATCCGCTAATTTATTGCCAATACGAATCTGACCTTTGGCCAAACGGTTATATAAACCCAATTTACGGATCAGTTCCAATACCGTACCGCCTGGGTAGTCAGCCATATTGTTAAACCAGGCATTCATCGACATATAGCTGATCATGTACTCGGTATCTCCGAGATTACGCAACATATCCAGGTAACTGGTCAGCGGAGACAACGGGCTGCTCAATTTGAAAGCTACTGACACCCATTTACCCGGAACATGAAAACGCTGAGGATCAACCTGATCAAGTCGAAACCCTGTGTAGCGGCGAACCAGTTGCGTAGGTATTTCCATAGCAGCAGAGAACCTGCCAGCCACCCCCATTTTGCGGGTATCTACCGGGCTGGCTATGGTGACCAGATTTTTAACCTGCTGGTCCTTCTCTGCACCCAGATACAGCATGGACAATAGCCCCCCCATGCAATACCCCATCAAAGATACCTCGGACTCACCACTATGTTGACGAATAGCCGCCATCGCCATGGGAAACCAGCGGATCACATAATCCTCAAGCGTCAGATTCGTGTACGGGGGATCCTTAGGGTTACCCCAATCGATCAAATAGACATCAAAGCCATGTGCCAGAAAGTACCGCACCAGAGAGCGTTCGATCATAAGATCAAAAATCCAGGCAAATACACCCAGCGGGGGCACCAATACTAAGGGGCGCTGATAAGGAACTGACTGCACTTGATAATGCTGACCCTCGATATACAACGAGGCTTCCTGCAAAGGCAGGTAATGGCGAACCGACATAATGCCATCCCGAAAAACCTCCACATAGGGAGTGCTGCTATGCTGTACAAATCGTTCCGGATGTCGCCGGCGGTCTATAGCATTGCTAACGTAGTCCTGTATTCTGCGCAGACGCCCGGGAAGCCTGACCGCCATGTTACACCTCATTGCAATGTTAAATTCATTCTAGGAGGTCTGATCTGGAAACGAAAGCCAGGATTCTGTTTGCAACGCCCGGAGAAGATCCTGCATATCCTGTGGTAAGTCGGATTGCCATGACATGTACTCCCCACTATCGGGATGAATCAAGCCCAGTTCGCAAGCGTGTAACGCCTGTCTGCCTAATAGGCCAATCACCCTCTGCAGCGCTAAAGGAAAGGCGGGTCCTTTGCGTTGACGATAGACTGGATCACCCAACAGGGGAAAACCCAGGTGGGTCATATGCACTCTGATCTGATGGGTACGACCTGTCGCTAAGCGCAATTGAAGATGACTGCAACCTGAGTAGCTAGCCAACCTATGGTATCGCGTTAACGCAGGTTTACCTGAAGCGACGACACCCATGCGTACCCTATCATGAGGGTGCCGACCGACAGGGGCATCCACTTCCCCCTCAACAGGGGTAATCCCATAGACCAGTGCCTGATAACAACGACGCAAACTACGGTCTTTAAGCTGATTGATCAAACTGGCTTGAGCCTTCGCTGTTCTTGCCACCACGAGCAGGCCGGAAGTGTCCTTATCCAGCCTGTGAACAATCCCGGCGCGAGGCAGCTCCGCCAACGCTGGATCATGATGCAATAAGGCATTGAGTAAGGTCCCCTGGCGATTACCCGCTCCAGGATGTACGACCCAACCGGCCGGCTTATCGATGACCAGAATTTGTTCGTCCTGATACACGATATTGAGCGGTAAATCCTCAGGGATATCCAGCGTACGGTCAGCGAGGGTCGTTATCAGCTCAATACAATCACCCTCATTCACACGCTGACTGGCTTTGGCGCTCACACCATTACATACCAGCTCGGCAACCTCTATCCAAGCCTTAATCTGTTCCCGGGAAAAATCCTGCATAAGCTGTACGGCTGCCTGATCCAGGCGTAGACCTGTCATGCCCGCTGGCACAAGAGTTTGTCGCTGTATTGTTTTGTGCATAGGAGAGCCGGCCTAGCTGTGCTTAAATAGCCATTCTAACCTATTACAAGGTACGGCAGTTTCGAACCATGCAAGCAAAACTCATTAGTAGCCTCTTTATTGCAAGCCTTCTCGTCGCCTGCGCAGGACACAAGCATAAGGATGATGAAATCAGTGACAAGACTTATTACGACCAAGCTATGATGGCCATTGCTGATCATAGTTACCAAACTGCCATTCATAAGCTCGAGGATCTTGACTCTCACTATCCGGTGGGCCCCTACACAGAACAAGGCCAACTAGAACTAATTTACGCCAATATGATGCATTTGGACTACGGCGCTGCCAGTGCGGCTGCAGACCGGTTTATACACTTGCACCCCGCCAGCTCTCAGCTTGATTATGCTTATTATGTCAAGGGTATCGCTGATTTCAAGTCAGATGAAGGCGCATTTGACCGTTATCTTCCTATCCACTCTGCCTGGCGTGATATTGGCGAACGCCGCACATCGTTCGATGACTTCAAGCAACTCATCGAAAAATTCCCTGATAGCAGGTTCGTGCCCGATGCCAGGCAACATATGATCTATATACGCAATGAACTCGCTGATGGTGAATTGCATGTCGCCATGTATTACGCTCGTCGAGGCGCCTATTTGGCAGCCTTAAATCGTGCCCGCAATATCGTCGAAGGCTACTCCGGGGCTCCCAGTACCAACCAGGCACTCGCCATTATGAGTTACTGCTATGACCGGCTGGATCTTAAAACCCTGGCTGATAGCAGTTTGCAAGTTCTACTCTATAACGACCCGGGCTTCAAGGACCTGGACAGTCAAGGCAGGGTAAAACTTGACTTAGGATCACGCAATGATCGCCGATCCTGGCTCAATATCCTGACCTTTGGACTGCTGGGCAATGCTGACGTTCCTGAACCTATCTGATACGCTCTAGAACCAGTGCTGGCCAGAAGAAGCACTATCTCCTCTGGCCAGCGCTGTGTTTACCAATGTATGCCCTTCATCAGATAGGCAAATGCCATCTGTTCTGTCGTAGGAGGAGCCACTTCCTCAGACTTTCCGGCTTTGGCAGCCTGAGAGTCCGGGAACATCTTAAAGCCTGTATTCATGATGATTTCTGTTGTTTTTGGCATCACAAAATGCAGAACCTGCGCAAAGACCCCTAAGCGTGTCGCTATGCGCTTGCTGCGATTGATGATCGCATCACAGATCATGTCTGCTGCCTCTTCAGGACTGATAGCGGGAACATGATCATAGATCTTGGTAGGAGCAATCATGGGGGTACGCACCAACGGCATATTTATGGTGGTGAAGTGTATACCCTGATCAGAAAACTCAGAGGCAGCACAGCGAGAAAAAGCATCCAGCGCGGCTTTGGAAGCTACATAGGCTGAAAAACGTGGCGCATTTGTCAACACTCCGATAGAAGAGATGTTGATGACATGTCCATTATGCCGTGCTTCAAAGTGAGGCAATAAACCCATAATCAGACGCAGGGCACCAAAATAATTTAACTGCATGGTACGTTCATAATCATGGAAGCGATCATAGGCTGAAGCAATACCTCGACGTATCGAGCGTCCAGCGTTATTGACTAAGACATCAACCTGACCATGCTCCGTCATGACTTCTTGAATCAGCCGATCACAGTCCTGCAAATTGGCAATATCAGCGCTGTAGGTCCAGGCCTGACCGCCAAGGGCTTCAATCTCTTCACGCGTGGCTTGCAGTTTTTCCGGATCACGCGCAACGAGCACGATGCGTGCGCGGGTTTCTGCCAAACGCAGCGCGGTGGCTTTGCCTATACCCGATGAAGCCCCCGTGATCATGATCACCTTATCAGCCACATTGCCAGCCAGGGTATGATCAACGAACAAATCAGAATCCAGATGACGCAACCAGTAATCCCATAAGACACCAGCATAAGTATCCAATGCAGGACATGCTATCCCTGAGTCTTTGAGCTCACGTAAAGTATCACGGCAATCAAACTTGGTGGGGTAGGTTAAAAAACCCAAGGCTTCCTCGGGTATTTGCATGTCCTTAAGGAACTGCTTTCGCAAGCGGGTCACCGGAGGCAATTTACCCAAAGGACCCGTGATGGACTTAGGAATGAAAGCCGCCATACGAGCATCAATACGCATTGTAAATTGCGGAGCCGCCGCGGCCCGGGCGAAAAGATTCATCACTTCGCCCACCTTAAACGGCTTGGGATCCGTCAAGTGGAAAACACGACCGTCCAATCCATCACGATGCGCCAGATGATCCATGGCGTCCACCACGAAATCAACCGGAACAATATTGAGACGCCCTCCTTCTACACCCAGCATGGGTACCCAAGGAGGCAAAGCGGCCCGCAGTTTCTTGATTAAACGCATGAAGAAATAGGGACCATCAATCTTGTCCATTTCACCCGTTTGCGAATGCCCCACCACCATCCCAGGACGGTAAATTTGGAAAGGCACGGCAGAAGTCTGTCGTACAATTTTTTCAGCTTCGTGTTTGGTTCTGAGGTAAGGATTGACCAAACGTTCTGCTTCATCAAACATATCTTCTCGCCAGGTTCCACTGTACAGCCCGGCGACTGCAATCGAACTGGCATAATGAAAATGCCCCACCTCCAGAGCCTCAGCGGCTTGAAGAGCATGACGGGTACCCTGAACGTTGGCCTGAATCTGATCCTCTTCACTGGCCTTGAGATCATAAATGGCTGCCAGATGAAAAAAATGACCAATCTTACCGCGAAGCTCCTGCAAATCTTCACTAGAAAGGCCTAGATTAGGTTGTGATAAATCTCCGTTAACTGCATGCAACTGACTTGTATGATGCGGATAACGTTGCAGTAGGTTGGTGAACTTCGTGTTACTTCCCGAGCGTACCAGCACATGCACATCACCGCCGCGTGCGAGCAGCTTCCCAACCAGAAATTTGCCTATAAAACCGGTGGCACCGGTAACCAGATAATGCATGACTTTAAGCTCCCTGAATCATTATGAATGACAGCCTCCTTCCCCCGAGAGGCATTCGGATACAGTGTAATGCTTAGTGGATAAAGCGCCAGAGCCCAAGTGCACATTTTTATACTTTTTTTGTTAAAAATCATATATTTAGAGTTTTTACTCTTGAGTAAATGCTCTAAATAACACCTCAAATATGGTAGCGATGAAAACTTGGCAATAACGTACGTCAAATCCCCTGCCGCCATCCCTGTGTCACCGGGTAGCGCCTGTCCTTGCCAAAACCTCGCTCCGTGACACGTGGCCCGATGGCCGCCTGGCGTCGTTTGTACTCGTTACGGTCTACCATCCGCAATACACGATCGACATCTTCAGGGGGGTATCCCTCTCGAACCAGATCATGAGCACTGGCATCTTCTTCAATATAGCGTTTGAGCATGGCATCCAAAACCTCATAGGGCGGCAAGGAATCCTCATCTTTCTGATCGGGTGCCAACTCAGCAGAAGGTGGTCGATCTATGACTCGCTGGGGAATGGGAGCATTTTTCGGGTCGCGCTGATTCAGCCATTGTGCTAATCGAAATACCCTGGTTTTAGGAACATCCTTGAGCACATCAAAGCCCCCCGCCATGTCCCCGTAAAGAGTGGCATATCCCACAGCCATTTCAGATTTGTTGCCCGTCGTTAAGACCAGCGCCCCAGACTGGTTAGACAACGCCATCAATAAAACACCCCGGGAGCGAGCCTGTAAATTTTCCAGCGTGGTTCCAGGAGGTTTACCCGCCAACAATGGCTGCAATACGTCATGAAAAGCTGCCACCACCGGCTCGATAGAGAGATCATGATATGAGACGCCCAGTCGCCTTGCCTGCTCAGCCGCATCTTCTTCACTCATCGGCGCGGTGTATCGGTAAGGCATCATCACGGCGGTGACCTTGTCTGCACCCAGGGCATCAACAGCCACGCAGAGAGTGAGGGCAGAATCTATGCCCCCCGACAAACCCAGCACGACGCCAGGAAATCGGTTCTTTTGGACATAATCACGAACTCCCATAACCAGGGCGGCATAGAGCTCGGCCTCTTCATCCATAGGCTGTTGGGTCATACCTTGATCCGGCTGGTTCCCTGTAAAGCGATGCAGCAAAGTTATTTCCTGAAAACCCGGCGCCTGTGCTACCAACTTCCCTACGCCATCAAGTACGAATGAGGCTCCATCGAAGATCAGCTCATCTTGCCCACCCACCATATTGACATAGACCAGAGGGCAGCCTGACTGATGCTGACGAACCATATCAAAGCGTTGTTGTTGCTTACCTACATGATACGGTGAGGCATTCAAACAAATCAGCAGTTCCGCTCCAGCCTGAACAGTGGCCTGAACCACCGTTTCATGCCAAACATCCTCACAAAGCAGCAAACCTATCTTAATGCCAGCATGCTCTATCAAGCCAACGTCATGACCTGGCTCAAAATACCTCCGTTCATCAAAGACCTGATAGTTGGGCAAACATCGCTTACGATATTCCTGAATCGGTTGGCCAGGAACGATAAATCCCGCCAGATTATAGCGATGCCCTTCCCGGGTTCCAGGGTATCCCAGCACCATGGGAAGGGGTGCTGATGCCTGCAATGTTTGCAAAGCCTGCTGAATTCGCGGTTCAAGCGCAGGCCGAAGCAGGAGATCTTCTGGCGGATAACCTATCAACGCTAATTCCGGGTAGATCACCAGATCAGCCCCCTGACTTAAGGCCTCATGAGCGGCCTTGAGGATCAGAGCAAGATTGCCTTCGATATCTCCCACCAAAGGATTGATCTGAGCCAGGGCTAGACACCAGATTTGCTGCATAGGTTATCTCCATCACCATGATCAAGCCGAGCAGATTAGGGTAAACTGGAAAGCAGTCTACACAAACGGACATTT
The DNA here is from genome assembly GCA_021804355.1 of Pseudomonadota bacterium. Taxonomy (GTDB): domain Bacteria; phylum Pseudomonadota; class Gammaproteobacteria; order Pseudomonadales; family Moraxellaceae; genus JABEVH01. Next base: position 7,985 of record JAJZHP010000012.1, read on the forward strand.
AAGTCATGCTCAGCCTGCTGTTTAAAGGTTTCATCCTGTGGATTATATGGCATATGCTGCGCGCCATGATGCGCCCATCTCCGCCTATCCCCAGCCAGCCCTATCAACCCGATCACGCCTCACCTGATATACTCATGCAGCCCTGCCATATTTGCCATACCTATCTGCCTGTGACTAAATCTTTGCGTGATCAGCAGGGAAGATACTATTGTTGCGAGCTGCATCGCCAAGCTGGTGATTCAAAACCATGAACCCTGCTTTAGACTCAGATCGGCGATTACTGAAAATCTATGTTTGGTACCGATTGGGGCTGGCAGCTCTCCTTTTTTTGCTGCAACGGCTACATTTTCAAAACCCCGTTCTAGGACAAGAAGATCCTGCCGGATACATGCATCTGGCCCTCATTTATTTTCTGTTCAATGTGCTGTCCCTGGTCTTCAATCGCGATCGATGGGCATCGCCACCCGTGCGGGCAGTTGTCTTTATTTATGTTGATGTGATGATGCTCACCCTGCTTATTCATAAAAGCGGTGGTGTTACTTCTGACCTCCCCCTCCTGCTGGCTGTTGTCGTAGCCGCTGGCAATATCCTGCTTCGGGGTCGTTTAGGTTTATTAATTTCAGCCGTAGCTACCTTGGCCTTGCTCTATGAGGAAGCGCTTCTTATCGATGAACAGGGATTATCCTGGCAGAGCTTAAACGCCACAGCATTTCTCTGTCTTAGTTTCTTTGGCATTGCTGTACTATCCCAGCAGCTAGCCCAGCGTTTGCGACAAAGTGAAGCGCTCACGGCCAGACAAGAACGCATGTTACTTGAAATGCACCGCATGAGCATGCAAATCATTCAACGCATGCGGACAGGCATTCTGGTTGTGGATGACGTTCCCAGAGTGGTTATGGCTAATGATGCCGCCAGGATATTGTTAGGATTGACCCAACCCATGCTGCATCTCAGTCAGCTTGCTGAGCATTCACCGCCCTTGGCCAGTGCCCTTGAACGCTGGATACATTCTCCTCACTTTCGACCTCGTCCATTTCAGAACCACTCCACCTCACCGGAGATCAGTGCCAGCTTTACCGTGCTGGACTCAGAACAAACTGATACCCCTTGGTCTACCCTGATTTTTCTGGAAGACAATACACAATTGGCTCAGCAGGCCCAACAACTCAAACTGGCTTCACTAGGCCGCTTTACAGCCAGCATCGCTCATGAGATTCGCAACCCCATGGGCGCCATTAGCCATGCTTCTCAGCTACTGGCAGAGGCACCTGATATTCAGCAAGAGGATCAGCGACTTTTGCAAATCATTCAGCAACATTGTCGACGCATGAATGGCATCATTGAAAATGTCTTACAATTATCACGACGTGAGCGCCCGGTATCCCAGCTATTTGATCTTCTGCCTTGGCTGGACAAATTCACCGAAGAGTTCAGCCAAGGCTATGGACAACAAGCCACGCTTGAGCGTCAGGATGAAAGCCCCACCCTCGTGGTTCGTTTTGATCCCGACCAACTATTCCAGGTGCTACAAAACCTTGTCAGCAATGGCTTGCGCTATAGTCTTAAGCAAGGATCTTCTCGAGTAAAATTGCTGACTGGATTGCTGGATGCTGACCGCCCACATCTTGATATTATCGATGACGGACCGGGCCTCAGTCAGGACATCCGGCCTCATCTGTTTGAGCCATTTTTTACCACAGAAACCCAAGGCACAGGTTTAGGGCTTTATCTTTCACGGGAACTATGTGAGGCCAATCAGGCACGTCTAGACTATCTTTATCCTTTCGGGCCCGGAAGCTGTTTCCGGATTACATTTTCCCATCCAGACCGATATCCTCCCGTCTTATGAAATCAGCGCTGGTCTTAATCGTCGATGACGAACCCGATATTTGTGAGCTTTTAGAAATCACACTGGGTCGTATGCATTTGGCTACACAAAGGGCTGACAGTGTGCAGGCAGCTTTGAAGTGCCTGGCTGCACAGACCTTTGACCTCGTGCTGACCGACATGCATCTGCCTGATGGGAATGGATTGCATCTGGTTCAGGAGGTTCAAACCCGTTGGCCTGCGACACCTGTCGCTGTCATTACCGCCTATGGCAGCATGGAGACTGCCATCACGGCTTTGAAAGCTGGCGCTTTTGATTTCATTTCCAAACCCGTTGAACTCGAGCGCTTACGCGAACTTATCAAAAATGCCTTAAAACAACCGCCGCCACCTGCACCCGATAATCAGGAACCCCTCTTAGGGAGTTCAAAATCAATATTACAATTGCGCGAAACCGTATCCAAGCTGGCCCGAGGCCAAGCACCTGTTTTTATCAGTGGGGAATCAGGTAGTGGTAAAGAGCTGGTAGCCCGACGCATTCATGAGTTGGGTGCTAGGTCCAGTCATCATTTCATCGCCGTAAACTGTGGAGCCATTCCCGCTGAACTGATGGAAAGTGAGTTCTTTGGCCATAAACGAGGAAGTTTCACCGGCGCGCAAGAAGATAAAATTGGATTGTTTCAGGCAGCCGACCAGGGAACACTTTTTTTAGATGAAGTCGCTGACCTCCCTCTAGCCATGCAGGTCAAACTGCTTCGTGCCCTGCAAGAGAAAGCCGTGCGACCCTTAGGTTCCACCAAGGAACTCCCCATCAACGTTCGCATCATTTCGGCCACGCACAAAGATCTGGCGCAAGAAGTTGCTGACGGTAACTTCCGGCAAGACCTGTTCTATCGCATTCATGTCATCCCCTTACGCGTTCCGTCATTGCGTGAACGTGGCGATGACATTATCCTCCTGGCGCAATCCTTCCTGCTACAGATCGCACGGGACTGGAATCAACCACCCTTAAAGCTGCACGAAGAGGCGTTGCAGCAACTGCGGCGTTACAGCTTCCCTGGCAATGTGCGCGAATTGCAAAACATTCTGGAGCGTGCGGTGACCCTGTGTGATGCGAATATCATCCGCCCAGAACATCTCCAACTGCCCTTAGCCACGGAAACAAGATCCTTGATGCCGACCACCGTGCATGAGGTTCCTCATGGCGCTGCCTTGGAGGACTACCTGCTCGAGATCGAAAGAAAGGCCATACTCAATGCGCTGGAGGAGACACGATGGAACCGTACGCTGGCAGCTCGAAAATTGGGGATGACTTTCCGCTCCTTACGTTATCGACTTAAAAAAATGGGACTAGATAACGAAGATGACAATGATAGCCCTGCTTCATGAAGGCTGCGGCGCGTAAGGAGTAGGATCGGTCCAGGGTCTCTCTCCGAGCATCATCTCAGCCATCAGACGAGAGCTGGCAGGGGCCAATACCAGACCGTTGCGAAAGTGCCCCGCATTGATCCATAAGTTGGTCACGGGGCCACGCCCCATGAAGGGTATGCCCTGCGGAGATCCTGGGCGTAGTCCTGCCCAGTGGTAATCGGGTTGTCGACCGCGCAATCCGGGCCAGATCGATACGGCACTTGCCTGCAAATCAGACTTGGCCTGTTCCGTCACCCCGGCATCAAAGCCTACATACTCCAGTGTTGATCCCGCCAGCACCAGACCATCATGACGTGGAATAAGGTAGCGTCCACCGAGCATGACCATACTGGGCAATTCCCCTGGCAGACAGCGATAGGCCAGCATTTGGCCGCGCACAGGGACGATCGGCAAAACCCATCCCCAGGGCCGCAGCAGCTCACCCGTCCATGCGCCTGCACACAACAAGAACTGATCAGCTTCATGGCGTTGTCCTGAAACATCGACGGCAGCGCTCACCCCACCCGACGACTCTTCCAGAAGAGCCAAGGAGCAGTGTGGCTTGATATCAACGCCACGCTGCAGGCAATCCACCCATAGCGCCTTTAACAACCTAGGGTTTCTAATGTGAGCGATTTCAGGCATCCATAAGGCATCGCCCTGAGCTTGCAATCCTGGCCAGCCCCTGCTGACGTCATGGCTTGAAACCACCTCAAGTTGATGCCCATAGATGGCTGACCAGGCGCGTGCTGCATGACCCTCTTCTGCATCCAGCATTAACAAACCCATAGGTTCGTATTCAATATCAATGCCGGTATCCCTGAGCAAAGTTGCTGCCAACTCCGGGTAGACACCCTGCGCCCAAGCAGCCAGCACCGACACGGCAGGTGGATATCGCCAGGGGTAGAGGGGAGAGATAATACCTCCACCTGCCCACGAGGCTTGCCGACCCACCTCCCCAGCTTCCAACACGCACACCTGCTCGCCACGTCGTGCCAGTTCCCGCGCTGTCATCAAGCCCAGCACCCCAGCCCCTACGATCAGGTGACGCATATTCCTCCCCTCAACGAGTCATCTTGGTCAAATGGGTACGCTGGGTTTGACATAAAACACTTCCGTATAAGGCCCGGGGTTTTGCCCATTATCGAACACAGGCACGGTCATCTCCATCAAAAATCCGGTGGTATTCGATGCATTGCCTGGGTCTGATTCGCTCTGATAGGTGGAGGGTGTAATCGTCATGCTGACATTGAGATTATTTTGACTATCCACCGTGACCTTGTTGACCGTCACCCCGATACTGCTCAAGGCACTCAGATTTTTTCGAATCCAGGTAAAATTGGACGCGATAAATGGGCTTGTTGTCGATGAGGGGAAATACGATACGTTAAGCCGTGGAGGAATAATAACGGTAGCCGTGACCGGGCTCGTAGACCCTGTTGTATGATTTGGGTCAGGAAAAGATACTTCCGTGGGCGCCGTCAGGGGCACTGTCACACCCGCTGAAGAACTGGCTTGTCCGGCCGGATAAACCAAAACTTCAAACAAATTGCCTGTGCCCGCACTGCTGCCATTGACCGCATTAATGCCGAGACGGTAAATACCGGGAATCTGACCTGGCGGCACCGTGACACTCACTTGACCGGTAGCACTCACCATAGTCTGCAAGCCATCCGGATTACCTCCCGACCCTGATGGCAAAAAGATATTGGTGGCTGGGCTGTAATGGGCATAGCCTATAGCCGAGCTGGAAGCTGCACCTGCTGCAGGGGCATCGACACTGATTTCTAGCCCAAGAGAGGAAGTGGCTGTGTTTAATACCGGAGCCGGTAAGGGTGCCGAAGCACTACCCCCGCCTCCGCCACCACAGCCAGCGAGCAACGCGACCATCATCACGCCCAGCCCCATCTTCATGGGCCTACTTACAACATAACGCCTATGCTGCCCCATCACAACCTCCCAGACCTGATCATCCATCCACCTAGGCTGAGTATGCCTGCAACTTAGGTATCAGGGAAACCATTTTACTGACCGCTAAGGCATGAGCACGGTGCGTTACGGTCATTACACCCTGAACTATTCTGCGCCACACTGAAGGCGGATCACTCACCGGGGGTTATAACTCATGGGAAACCGCTTGCAAGGATGGGGACTGGAGGTGCTGAGTCGCATTGCTGGAGCTGACTGGCCCGATCGTTTGGGTTTAAGGCGTCCTATGGAAAAAGCCTTGTACCAGGGTAGCCGACAGGGCTTTCACTGGGCCAGCGCAGCAGCCAAACGCTTTACCTCTCGCCAAGGCCCAAGAAACCGGCTGAATACAGCCTCCGCTTCCGGTTTATTTGACCTTAGTCTCAGCGATGAACAGCAACAGATGTGTGACAGTCTGGGGCGTTTTGCTCGCGAGTGGTTATATCCTCAGGCCCATGATGCCGATGCCCAGGCAGCCCTGCCTGCAGACCTGTTAGCCGCTAGTCAAGAACTTGGACTAGCCCTTTACGCCGTCAGCGAGGCTCATGGCGGCATGGCCACTGAAAACTCCACCGTGACCCAGACACTCATCGCTGAGACCCTGGCTCAGGGGGATTACAGCCTTGCTGTTGCCTTGTTATCGACCATTTCCGTGGCCAACGCTATAACACGTTGGGGCAGCGGCCCTCAGCAAGCCAGTTACTTGCCGGCATTCCTTGATGACAACAAGCCATTACGCGCCTGTATGGCGGTTATGGAGCCTGAAGCCTTATTCAATCCCATGCACTTGGCCACTACGGCTGTACGCCAAGGACAGGGCTATGTGCTCAATGGTCATAAATCCATGGTCTTGGGGGCGGCCGAAGCTGATTTAATGCTGGTCGCCGCCCACACGGAAAGCGGTCCTGCCGTTTTTATCGTCGAATGCCAGCAACAAGGACTAGGCTGGCGCGAAGCCCCCGCCATGGGATTACGAGCTGCAGCAACTGCTGACGTGGTTCTCGATCATGTCCATGTAAACCTTGAAGCCAAGTTAGGTGACGCAGATTTCGATTACAGCACATTTCTGGATTATGGCAGCTTGGGCTGGTGTGCCATGGCCACAGGCTGCTGCCAGGCTGTACTCGACTATGTCATTCCCTACTGCAATGAACGTGAAGCCTTTGGCGAGCCTATCAGCCACCGACAAGGCGTTGCCTTCATGATCGCCAATATGGCGGTAGAACTGGAATCCATGCGTATCATGACCTGGCGTGCAGCGGCCCGCGCCGAACAAGGGCTGGACTTCCATCGAGAGGCCTACCTTGCCAGATTGCTTTGCACAGAAAAAGCCATGCAAATAGGAACCGATGGCGTCCAACTGCTGGGTGGGCATGGATTCACCAAGGAACACCCCGTCGAGCGTTGGTACCGCGACTTGCGAGCCACGGGCCTGATGTGGGGCGGATTGCATCTCTGATGCGGCTGAACGAGGACAGAACATGTACTTAGAAACTCCGAAGAAGTTCAAAACTCTGGTGGCGCAGGCTGAGGATGTGGCCAATAATTTTTTTCGGCCTATCTCGCGTAAATATGATAAAGCTGAACATGCCTATCCTAAAGAATTGGATATGCTGGCCGCCCTCCTGGATGGCATGAATGATGGGGCCCCGGAAGCTGCAGGGGCTTCAACCGCAGGAAAGCGCTCCCCTCAGGAACAAGGTGGGGTAAGAAATGGCAGCAACCTGTCTACCTGCTTAGGTATCATGGAACTGTGCCGGGGTGATGTCGGCCTGCTGCTGGCCATGCCACGCCAGGGTTTAGGCAACTCCGCTATCGCTGCCGTTGCCAATGAAGAACAGCTAAACAGATTCAAGGGTACCTGGGCGGCCATGGCCATCACGGAGCCTGGCTGTGGCTCTGATTCAGCTGCGATTAGAACCACTGCCCGCGCTGAGGGTGATGATTATGTACTCAATGGTGAAAAGATCTATGTCACTTCAGGAGCCAGAGCTGATAGCGTTGTCGTCTGGGCCACCCTGGACCGTCAGCTAGGTCGTGCTGCTATCAAGTCCTTTGTGGTTCCCAAGGGCACCCCTGGCATGACCGTGTCACGACTGGAAAAAAAGCTGGGCATTAAGGCGTCTGATACAGCAGCCATCAATTTTACCGAATGCCGTATCCCTAAGGCCAATCTGTTGGGCAATCCTGAAATTGACGTTAAAAAAGGATTTGCTGGCGTGATGGAGACCTTTGATAACACACGCCCCCTCGTGGCTGCCATGGCGGTTGGAGTTGCCAAAGCCTCACTGGACAGAACGCGTGAGCTACTGGTTGGCAAGATTCGCGGGGATTACAGCGCACCACCGCTGAACTTAGGGATGGCAGAAGCCACCCTTTACCGACTGGAAGCTGAGTGGGAAGCCGCACGTTTGTTAACGCTCAAAGCGGCATGGATGGCGGATAACCGTCAGCCTAATTCACGTGAAGCCTCTATCGCCAAAGCTAAAGCAGGACGCAGTGCTAATGAAATTACGCTGAAATGTGTCGAGTTAACAGGATCCTTGGGATACGGAGAAGATGAGCTGCTTGAAAAATGGGCACGTGACTCCAAAATTCTCGATATCTTTGAAGGCACACAACAAATTCAACTATTGATAGTTGCGCGGCGATTATTAGGCAAATCATCGGGAGAACTTAAATAGCCCAACAGCCCACCCGTGGCTCTCTTTTGCTCACCTGACCCTCCCTGAGCAAACCTGCCCGCCCAGGCAGGTTTTTTTCAGTCGGCCAAGGCTGATGACAGCTTCTTGCGCCGCCGATATTCAATAGGTGTTTCCTGAGTCCATCGTTTGAAAGCTCGATAAAACGTGCTGGGCTCAGAAAAACCTGTCAGATAGACAATCTGCTCAATACTCTCATCGGTCTTGGCCAGTAGTCTTCGAGCTAACCTGCTGCGGTAGTCGTTGAGAACGTGATTAAAACTGCTACCGACATCTGCCAGCTGACTACGCAAGGATCGGGGTTTCATGCGTAACTGCTTGGCTACTTCATCCAGAGAAACCTCACCACTCTCCAGCATCTGTCCAATAACCCGCCTCACATCTGACACCAGATCCATACGTTGCAGTTCAGCGAGTTTTTCAGTGGCTACTTGCACATGCAGTTTTAATAATTCAGGCTCGGCGTGCCAGAAGGTGCGATCAAGAATTTCCAGCGGAAAGTAAAGCCGGGTTTCTTTTTGCTGAAAAAGAACAGGACAGCCATAGATTTCTTCATAGTCACTGAGTTCGGCCCCCTGATCATGACTGAACCAGACTTGCAGCGGAGCAAAAGCGCCATCGGTAACCTGCCGAAAAAATTGTATGATGCCTGCCATCATGCATTCAGCCATATTTCTTGAAGTGGTATCGGCTATACCACTGGCTAAATAACAGACATCCTCCTGTTGAACAAAGCGCCCCGACATAGCATCACTCAGCAGTCGTTGATACTGCAAAACTCGGCGTAAACCCTCACCAAAATTAGGGCTGCTGGAAAACAGATACTCCAGCACCTGCCCACGAAATCTTGGCAAATACCTACCCAGATGCAAGCCTATATAGGGATTACCCGACACTTCTACCGCCGCCTTCCAGAAAACATCCTGGGCAGCCACAGGTGTGCGTAACCGGGGATCATTCAGTTGCAATAAAGCTGCACCTGAACGTTGCAAAACAGCATGAGCATCGACGCCAGCATTTTGCAAGGCCTGATGGACCAGTCGTAACAGAACTCCTGAGTCGGTCAGCTCGTTCATCTTATCTCCCTTCCAGGCACAGTCACGGGACGCAGCTCCACCACATCGTAAGCCGGTTCCTCGTAGGGATGATGAGCATGCAAGGCTTCCAGCACCTGCACCAAGCATTCCTCTTGAACCAGTATTTCAACACGCCACTCAGGTACCTTCTCAACTTGTCCCTGGCTGCCCAGAAAAGGGTGCGACCCCGGCAAGGGCCTGAACTGCCCTGTGCCCAGCACCTGCCAAGAACAATCCGAGTACAAACCCAGACGGCCAGCCCCTGCATCAAATATGGCCTGCTTAACAGGCTCCAGAGCCGTCTCCGGGATATAAACCGTCAATTTTAACATCACCCGACAAAGACTCTTGCATTACGGAATATGCGCAACCATGCGCCCGCATCATCATGAGCATCTTCGGTAGATCGCCAAGTCTGCTGCACCTGGCGAAAAACTCTTTCGGGATGAGGCATCATAATCGTCGCCCTGCCATCTTCACTACAAACGGCGGTCATGCCCTGCACAGAGCCGTTGGGATTGTAAGGATAGCGCATGGTGGATGTTCCATGGTTATCTACATAGCGCAGACCTACCAGCCCAGCCTGCATGAGTGCTGCCAAATCCTTACCCTGCGCACGCCCCTCACCATGCGCCACCGCAACCGGCATACGAGAACCTGCCATACCCTGCAACAATATCGAAGGACTAGGTAATACTTCAACCATAACCGTTCGCGCTTCAAACTGCTCACTTAAATTGCGCTCGAAACTGGGCCACAACTGTGCCCCCGGAATCAAATCCTTGAGCTGCGACAACATTTGACAACCATTGCATACACCCAGGGTAAAAGTCTCTTGCCTCGTAAAAAACTCGGCAAAGGCATCGCTGGCTACCTGATGATGGCGAATAGTCCTTGCCCAGCCACCACCCGCACCCAAAACATCCCCGTAAGAAAAACCGCCACAGGCCACCAGGCCCAGAAAGCGCTTCAAATCCATCCGTTGCGTCAGAATATCCGTCATATGAACATCAACAGGCATAAATCCGGCGCGCTCAAAGGCAGCAGCCATTTCCATATGACCATTCACACCCTGTTCACGCAGAATGGCCACCTGCGGCCGCACCTTGGTGAGCACATAAGGCGCGGCTACATCATCACTTACGCTGTAGCTAAGCATTTCATGCAGACCTGGATCATCGACATCTTGAAGATTCTCAAATTCTTCAAGCGCGCAGCCGGCATTATCGCGCAACGCTTGTAATCGGTAGCTGGTTTCACTCCAGATCTGCTGGAGCACCTGTCGTTTTTGACGATAGATCTCCTGATCACCGCGACAAATAACTATATCTTCCTGGCGTGTAGGCGTAGCGATTTTATGGACATGCCCCTGCAATGAGGTTCCCTCGAAGGCTTGGTAGACTTCGCCAACCTGTGACCGGCGGACCTGCAAGACTACGCCCGTACCTTCATGAAATAGTGCTGCCAACAGCTCTTGCCCAGGAACCTGGTTCATATCCAGTACCAGACCTGCGTGACCGGCAAACATCATTTCAAGCAGGGTCACCAACAACCCACCATCTGAACGGTCATGGTAAGCCAAGATGGCATTGCCCTGCCGCAACAGCGCCAGTGCTGCTGTCAAATCACGTAAGGGGGCAGGTGAAATATCTGGAGCTTCTTGTCCTACTTGACTATAAACTTGAGCCAGACATGAACCCCCAAGTGCCTGCTGCCCCAAGCTTAAGTCCACCAGCCATATATCCGACTCAACCTCAAGGTTTAGTTGCGGTGTCCATGTACGGCGGATGTCCTTAACCGGAGCGAAGGCCGTCACCACCAAAGAGAGCGGAGAGGTCACGGCGCGTGACTCCCCGGCTTGTTCCCAAACAGTACGCATGGATAACGAATCTTTGCCCACAGGAATACATAAATCCAGTGCCGGACAAAACTCCATGCCAACGGCATGAACGGCCTCAAAGAGATGTTGGTCCTCCTGAGCAAAGCCTGCTGCAGCCATCCAGTTAGCTGACAATCTTACCTGTCTGAGCTCAGCAATATCTGCTGCCAACACATTAGTTAAAGATTCTGCTATGGCTAAGCGGGCACTGGCTGCCGCATTGATCATAGCGACAGGGGTTCGTTCACCCATCGCCATGGCCTCGCCAACATAGCGACCATAACTACTTGCTGTAACCGCACAATCAGCGACAGGCACCTGCCAAGGGCCTACCATTTGTTCCCTCGCCACCAAGCCAGTGACAGAACGATCACCAATGGTGATCAAGAAGGACTTGCTCGCTACCGTTGGCAATCGCAAAACTCTATTGATCGCACCCTCCAGATCAATATTGTCTAGTTGCAGAGGGGACAGCTGCTCCCGCCTTGTCGTCACTTCACGCTGCATTCGTGGCGGCTTGCCCAGGAGTACAGACATAGGCATATCAACGGGGTTATCTTGCAGCAGGGTATCATCAACCGTTAAATGAGCTTCCTGGGTTGCATGCCCCAGTACCGCCCAAGGACAACGTTCACGCTCGCATAGGGCAATAAAGTCTTGCAGTCGCTCAGGTTCCACGGCTAAGACATAACGTTCCTGAGCTTCATTGCACCAGAGCTCCACGGGGGACATACCCGGCTCCGCACTTGGGATTTTCCGAAGATGCAGACGGGCTCCCAATCCATGTTCATGCACCAACTCGGGCAGGGCATTAGATAGTCCACCAGCGCCGACATCATGAATGGAAATAATGGGATTGCTCGCTCCCTCTGCCCAGCAGGCATCAATGACCTCCTGGCAGCGTCGTTCCATCTCCGGGTTATCGCGCTGGACTGAGGCGAAATCCAGATCTTCGCGGCTACTCCCGCTATTCATCGACGAGGCAGCTCCTCCCCCCAAGCCGATTAACATGGCCGGACCGCCCAATACCAATAAGGGAGCGCCTGCTGGAATGGAGCGCTTTAACACATGGCCTTCCCGAATATTGCCATAGCCGCCAGCGATCATGATGGGTTTGTGGTAACCATAGACACGGAGTTGGTCATCGACGCGAACAGCCGTTTCCAGGGTACGAAAATATCCACAAAGATTGGGTCGACCAAACTCATTATTGAAGGCTGCTCCCCCCAAAGGCCCCTGCAACATAATATCCAGCGCTGAGGCCATTCGTCCTGGCCGGCCATAGTCCTGCTCCCAGGGCTGAACAAATTCAGGCACCCTCAGGTTGGAAACACTAAAACCTGTCAATCCCGCCTTGGGTCGTGAGCCCTGTCCTGTCGCGCCTTCATCGCGAATTTCCCCTCCCGCCCCTGTGGCTGCTCCAGCGAATGGGGCAATTCCCGTCGGATGGTTATGTGTCTCTACTTTCATCAGGATATGGATGGGCTCTTCCACATAGTTATAACGCCCATCGCCATGACGTATCCACCGCGGCGCCGTATGCCCGGCTATGACCGAGGCATTATCACTGTAGGCTGAGAGTACACCCGCACCCGATTGTTGGTGAGTATGCCGGATCATGGCAAACAGGGAACGTGGTTGCTCATGGCCATCGATACGCCAGCTGGCATTAAAGATCTTATGTCGGCAGTGTTCAGAATTGGCCTGAGCAAACATCATGAGTTCAACATCGGTAGGATTACGCTGCAGTCGCAGGAAATTATCGACCAGATAATCGATTTCATCCGCACTCAGCGCAAAGCCTCGCTCTCGATTAGCCTGTTCCAGTGCGCTACGACCCGCTCCTAAAATATCGATGCGAGCCAGCGGCTGTGGCTGCTGATGCTGGAATAAACGACGAGCTTCTTGCTCATCGTAAAACACAGCCTGCGTCATACGATCATGCAACTCGGCCGCAAGCCGTCTTTTAGCCTCGTCATCCAATACCTCCCGGCTTTGAACCCAGTAAGCTATCCCCCGCTCAATCACCAAGGTTTCAGGTTGACCCGCATGATGCAAAATATCTGCTGCCTTGGATGCCCATGGTGACAAGGTTCCTGGGCGAGGAATGACCAAAAAAAGTTGCCCTTCCTCTTGTTCTACAAATGCAGACCCGTAGGTCAATAGATCTTCAAGATCCTCACTAAGTTTATCGATACCCTGCAAAAGATGGAGAAATCTCGCTGTTACTGAAACCACCTGTGGCTGCAGCTTCTGCAGACGGGACAAGAGTCGAGTACGACGAAATTGGGTCAAGGCCTCGGCGCCACGGTGTATCAGCATGTCAATTTCTCTAAGGAGTAGACGTTACAATTGATATGATAAAGCAAGAAGCCTTCAATGGGTTATTAGCCCCAGCAGCTATTGATCATCGGTTCTGTCCGGCAACGTGGCTATCGCGGATCGAATCTGATTCTCCAGCGTGTCCACCTGCGCGACTGAGGTGGATTTACCCATAATCCATGCAGGCACGGTTAACCAGCCAAAGTAGTGGTGGATCGTATCGGTATTTTCAACATGCGTCAGCGTTTGGTGGGACTGGGCATCTATACGTTCAAGAACGACGGTGTAATGCTGTGAGGCATAAAAGGGAATAAGATCATAAGAAAACGCGCAAAGTATGCCGGTTACTATAGGCCAGGTTCGGGGTGTATTTGAATAAAGGGATAAACGATATTGCTCATTGGCCTTAGCCCTATCAGCTTCTGAAAAACTTACCAATCCAAAGCGGCCGCTATCGTGAAACGCCTGCAAGGCCAGGCCCATCATGGCGCCATAAGCCAAATCATCTGCAGTAGCCTTGCCCGGAACACCATGAAATACATGCAAATCAACGTAGGCAAGATCTGATTGACCACGCTGGGCCACGGCCGGTTGGTTGGCTACCTCATGCTGAGGAAAGGCAACACATCCCGCCAAGCAAACCGTGGCAAGTACTAACCAGCATTTTTTTAATCCCAACTTCATGGCCTGATCTCCGTTTTTTTCATAGGCCATAATTTTACTTCATATTACTTAAGAACCTGCAGCCTGATTTAATTCACGAACGGCAACGCCTAATTCATCTGCCATCTTGATGCGTTGCTGTGTACGCTGGCCTGCTTCATCCGCAAGCTGCACGATACGCCCTAAACGATTATTGACCGTATCCGCTGCTGAGGTCTGACGCTTGATGGCATCAGCAATTTCTTCATTCATGCGACAGATAGAATCAACGGCATGCGTGATAGTCCCCAGCGATGATCCCGCGCGATTGGCTTGTCCTACACTGAGTTCCGCCTGGCGACGCCCCTCATCCATCACTTTCACCGCGTTGCTGGAGCCGGACTGCAGGCGGGCAATCATTTCATGAATTTCTTGTGTTGCTTGTTGGGTGCGCTGCGCCAAGGTCCGAACTTCATCAGCAACGACAGCAAACCCACGGCCTTGTTCACCGGCTCGCGCAGCCTCAATGGCTGCGTTCAAGGCCAGCAAATTAGTCTGGTCAGCAATGCCACGAATAACTTCCAGGATGGCACCGATCGACTCGGTATCAGCTTCCAGCGTTTGCATGGCGCTAGCCGCACGCTCCACCTCTGAGGCTAAGGAGTGAATGGCATCTGTCACACTATTAACTACTTGCTGGCCTTCCAGAGCTTCACGATTAGCTTCTCGCGCAGCTTCAGCAGCGCTGCTGGCATTACCCGTGACCAAGTGCATGGTTTCAGCCATCTCGCTAATCGTTGTAGCCACCGCATCAGCCTCACGGCGCTGATTTTCAGCACCACGAGAGGATTCATGCGTACCGCTGACCAATTCTCCCGCCAATACTTTAACCCTGTCGGCTGCGCCCAGAACCTCTCCCAGCTTTTCCTTGCCCTGATCCACGGCGGTCTTTGCAGAGCTCACCAGGTTTTGTAACTCAGGCAACATGCCATAGGCATTGATGTCCGCAATCTGGCCCCTGGTCAATTTATCAGCCACCCTGGCTAACGGCTCATGGAACCACATGCCCATGAGACCCGCATTAATTGCCAACGTAATAATACCCACAGCAAGCGCTATCACAACGGGTAAAACCGCCTGTGTACTCACTCCCACAACCACGGCTTCGGCAATGATTCCCACTATCAACACGCTACTAACACGTATACGCAAGGACATGTCCATCAACCCCAATCAATAGCCACCTGCAGGCCCGTGCCATCAGGCTAGACGAGGTTCAGGGAAAATGCCAATTGGCACGATCGTGCATGCCCTTGGTCGGAATGGCTGGACTTTTTAGCCCTGGACGGGGTACAGTCCACCCTGTCAGCGCATAGGCCTGTGCTGACAGCGGCACCTGCTCCGTAACGACCCCGCTGGTCCAACGGTAAAACGGCCCTGTAAGTTTCGTGAAATTAAAGTAATTACGAAGTGCTTGCAGGGTTGATAAACGGTAAACCTAGAGAGGAAGCGAAGGATGTCTCGATCCGAATCCTTGTGCCTGACGCGACCACGTTCGCATGCCTGTTTCAGGCTGGTGGTTTCTGTCTTTGTTCTGCTGGCCCTAGTGGCTATACGTCCTTCATTAACGGACCTTCAGCAGATACGTCAGCGTGGCACCCTGAATATTGTGGCTCTGGCTGTAGATGGCCCTGAGTCTGCTAAAACATTGCCACAGACTTTTGGCGGTGAAATTACTCGGCTCTGGGCTAATGAGCTCGGGGTCAGTGCTCATGTGATCTGGGCCAGTGATGTCAATCAGGCCGTGCGCATGCTCAAGCGTCACGAGGCTGATCTGGCGATGACAGGTTTAACGGTGGGCGATCCAGCCCTCCGCTCCCTGCGTGTCAGTCAGTCCTATATGGATGTCAATCTGCAACTGGTTGGGCACTCCACGCCTCTGGCTTCCCTGGCACCCTTGGCGCATACACGCATTGCCGTTTTTGCGCACACCAGCGAGGCTGAGTTGGGGCGACAATTGGTGGAAATGATGCCTTCTATCTCCCTGATGGTAAAACCCTCAGGAGGCAGCTTTGATGATCTGCTAGCCAGCATTGATCATGGTGATGCTGATTTTGCCTTGGTAGACTCTGCTACGTTTGCCGCGCATCGAGCCTTACACCCTCATTTGCAAATTGCCATGAACCTCAGCCATGGCGCTCACCTTGCCTGGGCTTTTGCTCCGGGTAGTGATACCAGCATTTATGCTCATGCTCAGAACTTTCTCAGCAAGCGACGCGCTGATGGCACCCTGCAACGGTTGGCTGATTTCTACCGCCCTGACACACACTTTGATGAACAGGGTGCCGTTGACTTTGAACATGATATCGCTCACCGACTGCCCAGTTATGCTCCCATTTTTCAACATTATGCCAGTGCCGATCACCTTGATTGGCATATTTTAGCGGCCATCGCCTATCAAGAATCCCACTGGGAACCTGCAGCTATTTCACCCACCGGGGTTCAGGGCATGATGATGCTGACAGCCTCGACAGCCCAGGATCTCGGTGTTGATAACCGTCAGAATGTTCACCAAAGCGTTCGTGCTGGTTGCGATTATTTTAAAATCATTATGGATAGCCTACCCCCGGAAGTAGCTGAACCTGACCGCACCTGGATGGCTCTGGCGGCCTATAATATGGGTCCAGGTCATCTTGATGATGCTCGTTGGCTCACCCAGAAAATGGGCAAAAATCCTGACCTGTGGGCCGATGTCCGGGACGCTCTGCCCCTGCTGGCCGATCCTCACTGGTACCGTAAACTACCGCATGGCTATACGCGCAACAGCCGACAGGTTCTTGCTTATGTCAGCCAAGTTAGACGCTATTACGATGCACTGCTGTTAAGCCATGCTGATTCGATGACTACCCGTATGGCTATGCGTTAACGACGCCGTTCTCGAAAAAAATCTGAGAGCATCTGGCGGCTGGCTTCAGCCATGAGGCCGCCTTCGTAAGTGAATTTATGATTGTAGTAACCCTCAGACAGCAATTGGCGTGCGCTGATCAGTGCACCCGCGCGCGGCTCACTGGCCGCAAAAACCAGACGACTAATTCGCGCATGAATCAGTGCTCCAACACACATGGTACAGGGTTCTAGCGTGACGTATAGCGTAGCTCCTGGTATTCGATAGTTACCTGCCTGCTGGCAGGCCTTGCGCAGCGCCAGCACTTCAGCATGGGCTGTCGCATCACATAGACGGATGGGCTGGTTGTAAGCTTCTCCCAGACAAGCATCATGGATGACGACCACAGCACCGACAGGAACCTCGCCTTCATCACGCCCCATGGCGGCCAGGACCAGCGCCCTCTCCATCCAGCGATGATCCTCTGCTGAAAAACTCATGGTTGTTGTGGCTGCATGGCAGGAACTTGTGGAATATGCCGGAAGGGTAGACGCAAACCCCCTCCCCCTATCAGTTTAACCTCAGGATCATCCCAACTGCCTGACAAGTGATAATTGACCGTCGTTAACTTGGCGAGGGGATGACTCAGCACCGCCTGAGCCGCCAAGGCGGCACCACCCACCACAGGCCCAGCGACAAAAGCCAGTGCCAGAGGAAACACACGCGTCACGGGCACAGTGACCCCCATATCCACATCCAGATTATGCGTATTCAGGCCCAAGGTACCTTGTCCCTCCGCGGTCAGGGCAGGCCCCAAAAGCTCAAAATTTTGCAGATGAAGTCTGTCAGACTGCAGGCTACCCTTTAAGACAAAACTATCAAAAGCGACTCCTTTTTCCGTTAAATCGCTAAAATCCAGTTTTAATCTTCTCCCTATATCAGCAAAATTAAATAAACCTATCACGCGAGATACCGAAGCCGTTCGGCTAACAGCGAGTATGCGCCCTTTGCTTAACTTGAGCTGACCTTGCCCCACCGCCTGAGCCAGATCAAATTGCCAGGGATCTCCAGGCCATAGTATATGCAGATCAGCATGAGCCATTTCTGCATCCAGGGTCGGAACGCTGTCAAATAAAGCAAATACCTGCGACAGATCATCGCTATCCATCGTGGCATCCCATCGCGTCAACTGCCCCGGTTGCCAGACTAACTCTCCCTTCATCGTTAAACCTGGAATGCTCCAGCGTAAGTCCTTAATAAAAGTAGATTGACCCTCGGCATACAAGCGTCCATGCACTTTAGAATCAGGATAACCGTCAAGATGCAATGCATCGACATCCAGCAACGTGGGCTGCCAATGTGCCGTTTGGCTGATCGGCCGAGCATGGTCACTCGCTTCAAGGGGCCAAAACAGGTGCGCCACATGGATCTGATTCGGGTCCAGATCGCTGGGGTGATCCGGTATCAGGGCGTTACCTGATAATTGGTCAGAATATAAGCTAACCTGCCAATGATCCCCAGGGTGCTCTGTCCGCAGACGGACATGATGCAAACGGTGCCCCATCACATCCATGGATCGAATATCTACCTGTGCTAGCCGCAAGGCTGGTAAGCTCGATGTTGCATGGGTAGCGCCGGCCACAAGCGCTTGCCAACGATCCGCATCAAGTGACTCCAAATACCCTTGAACCTCTATACCCGGCAGGGTTGGCCACCCTTGATTAACACTACCCAGACGAATAGCAGCACGCTGCAGTTGTCCTTGCTTAAAAACCATGGCAGCACCCAGACGAGACCCCACACGCAGATGCGCTAAGGTATCCGTCACACCCTGGCTTGCCACCAAACTTATGGCCAGATCCTGGTCAGGCAGTTTATCCAGTGGCGCAGGCAGGCGTGATTGCATCCCATGCAGACTGGAGTTCAACTCCAACGTATCTGATTGATGAGATGCAGGATGAATAGCCAGCTTGAGCCCAAAAGGAATGTCACCACTGATCTCGTCCCACCAGAACCCAGGCCAACGTGTCGCCAAAGCATTCAGGCTGGCCTTTCCTTGAGCTTGAACCTGTAACGTCTGCAGTTGGCCTTGATCCATATGACTAACCAGGGATACATCCACCGGATATTGCAGAAATTGAGCCTGCAAATTTCCCGACAACCCCGCTGAATCATCAAAATGCATCTGTCCGTGCACATGCGAGAAGGCCAGGGCCGGGTCATGGACATTCATGTCATTACCAGGCAACTCTGCTGTTACACTGACTTGGACAGGTCGGTCATCCAGGGGAATCTTAAGGTCCAGCTGTCCATGGACGGGGCCCGTAACTGTCCAGCCGGTTACGGCCTTGCCCAGGGTATCCCTCAAGGGGGATTCACGAAATAGCCGGAGAGTATCCATAGCCGGGCCTTGAACCAAGCCCCCCAGAACCAAAGACATTAACGCCGGGCGCGTATCCAGATCTGCATGCACCCCGGTCAGGGTCGTTCCCCACAATTGAGCCTGAGCCTGATCCAGATGTAACTGCCCCTGGCTCAGACTGAGTTGGGCATTGACTTCCTTCAGCGCAGGCCAGCCGGGCTGATAGTCCAGAAGCAGATGCTGCACATTAAAGTTCATTTGCAAGGCATCCATCGCATCTCCAATCTGGCCTTCATATAAAGCAAGGCCATGAACGACTTGGCCTGATTTAAGTGCTGTATGCAGCCATGCCACCGTCGAATTACCTACCACTCGCCTGGGTGTATATCGCCAAGTGGCTGCGGCTTGTCCTTGCTCCATACTCGCCACCAGAGACAAATGCGGGATGGCCTCCATACGCAAGTTCAGTGCGGCCTGGATACGAGCATCCTCATTGCTGGCTTGTACTTGCGCCGTCATGGAAAGAATGCCATCTATATCCTGTTGCCAGCTCCCTTGTGCACCTAGGCTCTGCAGGGCCACAGGCTCATCCAGATAGGAGGGCACCCTTAGTTCTGTATGATCGTGATGCAGATAAATCCTGCCCGTTTCGTTAGTGCCCTGTATCTCCATATCCAGATGGCTGAACCCAGGCAGCTGCTGCCAGGGCTGCCAACCGGCATCATCGACCACTGCCTCAACATATTGGATTTTGATGCCCGAGTTAGTTTGCTTAAAAACAAATAAACCATGTTTCAGTTGCCCTTGGGGATGCAAGGCAAGCAAAGCTACACGTAAATGGTTGGATGAATCCAGGACTGATTGCGCTACTAATTCTGGCATGGATAGCTCCCACGCCCCCGTCGCCAGACGCCACTGCCTGTCCTTACGCAGCAAGGCCATGGCCCCAGTCCTAAGGGGATGCTGATTCAAAGTGGCCTGGATATTTTGAAGAGCCCATAGCTCATGACTTGCTGTCCCTTGCCAGCTCATCAAGGCTTGCGGCCATACGAGATCCAGAAGCCTGCCCTCATGCTTAGCTTCCATGTGGATGTCTTTAGCCCGTATAGTCACCTGCCTACCCGTTGCGGGTGATTGATCTGCCCAAATCTGCCAGACACCATCGACCCGGTTGACCTTCCAGTCCGCTAGGGCTGCCGGAACAAAATCCTCCAGTCTTACCCTGGGTATCTGCAAGTAGGCATGAACCTTGGCTTGATTTAATGCAGCAAACTCACCCCGCATATTGACAGCAGCATGCACAGCACCAAGATCATGTCTATTTTGCCAAACCTTGCCATCGGCCAAAAGCGTATGGAGCTGCCCCCACCCCGCAACCTTAATATGTAATCCTGTCACCTGCACAACGCTGCCCTGCCAGGGAACCATATCCAGCAAGGAATCTCTCAGTTCTAAACTGGGTTGATGACCGAGTATTTTGATCATCGCTTTACGGTGCTCTGTATCGCTTGCTGGTAACTGAGCCAGTTCATCGATACTCCAGTGCCCCTCAGTGTCCTGATGCAGATGCAGATGCAGATGCTGCAGAATCAAGGCGAAACGAGCTTCATGATGCCAAAGGGAAGCGCCCAGCTCAGGTTGAATGATGAGCTCTGGCAAAGTCAGAAAGGGCTGCTCTCCAGGTAAAGCCAAGGCAACCTTGAATAGCCGCAGAGTAGGCTGTATACCTCGCCAGGTGCCTTCAGCACTACCCACATGAACCTGACAGCCCACTTGCAAAGAAAGAAAGGCTTCCAGTCGATCTTGATGCAACAGCATGACGCGCATAAACTGGCGCCCCAGCCCGACATACAAGGCCACCAGAATCAGCAGAAAAAGGCCGGCTTGAGTCAGGTAGTGCCACAGAGCATGGAGGCAACGACTTAGCCTGGAGCCCTTCATACTTTTTTACACCAAAACCAGATCATACTGTTCTTGGGCGTACATAGCTTCTACTTGAAATCTAATTGGCTTGCCTATGAAAGACTCCAAGTCAGCGACGGCAGCTGATTCTTCATCTAGCAAGCGATCGATCACTCGCTGACTGGCGATCACCATAAATCCCCCAGCTGCATCATAAGCTCGCGCTTCTCGCAAGATTTCCCGAAAGATCTCATTGCATACCGTTTCAGCACTTTTCACACTACCCCTACCCTCACAGGTAGGGCAGTTTTCACAAAGGATATGTTCCAGAGACTCACGGTTACGTTTACGTGTCATTTCAACCAGACCCAGCTCTGAGACCTGCGTTATCTTCGTCTTGGCATGATCACGTTCCAGCATACGCTCTAAGGTGCGTAGTACATGGGTACGGTGGGAATCTTCCTGCATATCGATAAAATCAATGATGATAATGCCACCTAAGTTACGAAGTCGTAGCTGGCGGGCAATGACGTGCGTTGCTTCCAGATTGGTCTTAAAAACCGTATCTTCCAGAGAACGATGTCCAACATAAGACCCGGTGTTCACATCAATCGTGGTCATGGCTTCCGTCTGATCGATAATCAGATAACCTCCCGATTTCAGCTGCACCTTACGCTGCAAGGCTTTCTGCAGATCATCCTCGACATCATAGAGCTCAAAAATGGGCCTCTCACCCGGGTAATGCTCCAGTTTAGTCAAAGCAGACGGCACAAACGTCGTCATAAATGACTGTAATTTGGCGTAGGTCTCACGCGAGTCAACGCGTATACGGGCAACTCGATCACTATCCATATCTCGAACGGCGCGACTGGTCAGAGGCAGATCTTCATAAATACAAGCTGGATGCGAAGTACGTTGCGACAAGGCGCTTACCTGTTCCCAAAGTTTACGCAGAAATAGCACGTCTCTTTGCAATTCTTCGATATCAGCAATACCTTCTGCCGCCGTGCGCACTATAAAGTGACCGGCCAAAGTCGCGTCCTGATCCTGTAGGGTCTGCAATAAAGTGCGCAAACGTTGACGCTCGAGCTCATCTTCAATGCGTTGCGAAACGCCTGAGGTTGTGGCATAGGGCATAAAGACCAGATATCGGGCAGCCAGGGAAACTTCAGCGCTTAAGCGAGCTCCTTTACTGCCTATCATGTCCTTAATCACCTGGACCGTCAGTATTTGACCTTCATGCAATAATTCCTGCACGGGTGGGTGGCTACGTGACTCAGCCTCATGAAACTTACCTGCCCAGAGTAAATCACTGGCATGGATAAAGGCCGTCCTTGATAGTCCAATATCCAAAAAAGCTGCTTGCATGCCCGGCAGTACGCGGACAACTCGCCCCTGGTAGATATTACCCACCAATCCGCGGCGCGCTATGCGTTCAAGATAAAACTCCTGAACCACCCCATTTTCCACCAAGGCAACCCTAACCTCCATGGGGGTTACATTGATAAGGAGTTCATCCGTGCTGGGACTTTCCTGCATGCCTATCCTCCCAGATGACGACGCCAAACTCTCTCAGCAGTTGCGCCGTTTCGGCCAACGGCAAACCAACTACATTGCTATAGCTACCTTCAATCGCCCTAATCAGGACCCCGCCTCGTCCTTGAATTGCATATCCACCCGCTTTATCCATGGGCTCCCCACTATCCCAATAAGCCCTCCTTTGATTTTCATCCATACAGTCCATCAACACCCGGGTTTGCACGGTGCACTGTTTTTCAACTCCACCCTGGGCTACACATACCGAGGTCCATACCTCATGCCAGCGTCCCTCCATGAGCAACCACATATCACGTGCCTGTGCAAAATCCTCCGGTTTTCCGCAGACTTTGTCATCAATAACTACCGTGGTGTCTGCGGCGATGACGACAGCCGTTTCTTCCAACTGGTCACGTACCCAAGCATTCTTTTCGCGTGCAAGCCTGGCGACATAATCCTGTGCCGCTTCACCCGTCCGAACGGACTCATCGATGCCCGCCACCCGGACTATCGGTTGCAAGCCACAATCCTGCAGCAAACTCAAACGCCGCGGTGACCCTGAAGCTAACACCAGGGTAACTGACATCAACGACCTCCATATCGCCGCATCAGCACCACAAGCATGGGCCATGCCAGCGCAGAACTGAAAACAGGCAAGACGTAAAAAATATCATGATCGGTGACTGAAACGGTATTAAGTACCAGCCAATTCACACCACGAAAGATGACAGCCAGGATCGCAACCAAGGTGCTGGTCTGCCACAGTGAAAAGACCCGGGCACGTCGCCCATATTGAGCAGCAGCCCATACAACGATGCCCAAGCTAAGCGTGTGAACCCCCATAGGGGTGCCGGTTTGCACATCCAGCAACAGCCCTAATAAAAAAATTAGCGTCATGGATTGACCTAGAGGATGCAGGGTCCAATAGATCAGAACCAACAGCAGCCAGTCCGGGCGCCATATCCCAATAATCGGGGGAAGTGGCCAAGCCCCTAGCACCAGAGCAAGAAAAAAACTCAGTAATTTAACAATCCATATCCGCTTAATCATGTCCAGCACCCTGCGGGTGTGGCGGCCGGCTAAATAACAGCAACACATGAGAACTGCGGTCTAATTCTGCCACCGGAACGGCACTGACCGCAGCAAAATCCCCACCTGACTTGCGATTGACACGCGTGACCCTGGCCACGGGATATCCAAAGGGAAAAAGCTTGCCTAAGCCGGAAGTCACCAAAAGATCGCCCGGCTGTACATCAGCTGAAGGGGGAACGTATAGCACATTGAGTTTGTCTAAAGCGCCATATCCAGCGACAACAGCGCGAACACCTGTACGGTTAATCACAACGGGTACCGAGGCGAGCGGGTCTGCCACCAATAGGACGCGGGACATATACTGACCTACCTGCAAAACCTGGCCCATGATGCCAAAAGCATCCAGAACAGGCTGTCCTACATAAACATCATCGGCATAGCCTTTGTTCAGATAGGCAATACGGCGTAAAGGATCAGGATCCAGCCCCACAATTTCGCAAACGAGTATGCGCCCGTCAACGACCACGTTAGAGTTCATCAAACCACGAAGGCGGGCATTCTCTGCAGCTACGGCTGCATATTTTTGCAGCCTGCCCTGCAGCACCAACATTTCCGCACGCAAGGTATTATTTTCTTGCTGCAAATCTGATCTGGACAACGAGGCATCATCCATCCAGTCTGCAGCCAGCGCAGGTAACTCCATGATGCTGTAGACGGGCAATAAAGCAATATCAATACTGCGCCTTACCAGCTTCATCCCTGAAAAACGTTGATCAGCAACCAATAGAACGAAGGATAAGACCACACAAACTAGCAAAGGACCCAGGGTGCTGCGGCGTCTTGCAAATAGCATGTCGTCCATTCACCAGCACCCTCAGATCCATTGCAACTTGATACTTACTCAACAAAAAGCATATCGTAAGCTGGATTATCCATGAACTCCAGCGCCCTGCCTCCCCCCCTGGCCACACAGGTCAAGGGGTCTTCAGCAACAATCACAGGCAAACCAGTTTCCTTGCTGAGTAACTTGTCTAAATCGCGTAGCAAGGCCCCACCACCGGTAAGCACCATACCACGCTCGGCAATATCAGCGGATAGCTCAGCCGGGGTTTGTTCCAAGGCACTCTTGACTGCAGAAACAATACCCGTCAGTGGGTCCTGAATAGCACCCAGTATCTCATCCGAGTTCAGCGTAAAGGAACGAGGTACACCTTCGGCCAGATGACGTCCCCTGACCTCAATTTCACGCAAGGCCCCACCCGGGAACGCTGTACCTATTTCCTGTTTGATACGTTCAGCCGTGGATTCACCAATCAGACAGCCATGAGCACGACGAACATAGGAAACTATACATTCATCAAAAAGATCACCACCAATACGTACTGAATCTGAATAGACAGCACCGGACAAGGAAATAACCGCAATCTCCGTGGTTCCTCCACCAATATCGACCACCATAGATCCACAGGCCTGCTCAACGGGCAACCCCGCCCCTATCGCCGCGGCCATAGGCTCTTCAATCAGCCTGGCTTCACGAGCTCCCGCTTCCGTCACGGATTCGCGAATAGCCCTGCGCTCTACCAAGGTGGATTTGCAAGGAACACATACCAGTACCCGAGGGCTGGGCGGGAAAAACCCTTTTTCATGTACCTTCTTGATAAAATGCTGCAGCATTTTTTCAGTCACCTCAAAGTCGGCGATAACACCATCTTTGAGTGGGCGTATAGCTGAAATATTGCCAGGTGTACGCCCCAGCATACGCTTGGCATCAACCCCAACCGCCGCTACCGTTTTTGTAGCACCGCTCTGCCTGATGGCCACCACCGAAGGCTCATTTAACACAATGCCACGATCAGGCACATAAATGAGGGTGTTGGCGGTACCCAAATCAATAGCCAGATCCTGGGAAAAAAATCCGCGCAAAAATTTAAACATGGAGAGGAGAAACCCGAGTTAGATTCAAAATTCAATGTGGGCAGGAGAGTAAAGCAGATCCGGCCCGTCCCCTAGGCGAAGCGTACTGTAATCAAAAGCCCCTCTTTGGGCAAGTCAACAAGTATGATAACGTGCATATTTTGATAGGTATTTGCTCAAACTTGTGGAGTTAGTCATGGCTTTGGATACCCAAGCCCTACACAACATCGCTCACTTGGCCCGTCTTGACATGACGGAACAGGATGTTGTGATCTATAAAAACAGCCTGAATGCTATTCTTGCCATGATAGACAGCATGCAGGCTATCGATACTAAAGACATCGTCCCTATGGCTCACCCTCTGGATGCCACCCAGCCATTGCGACCTGATGTGATTACTGAGATCGACCAACGTGAACACTATCAAACACTTGCTCCGGCCACCGAGCAGGGCTTATACCTTGTACCTCGCGTCATAGAATAGGATTGTCCATGCATCTGCTTACACTTGCCGAGATGTCTCGTGGCCTGGAAAAGGGTCAATTTTCAAGTCTGGAGCTGACCCAGCACTTTCTGGAGCGTATCGCTAGGCTCGATACCCAACTCAACAGTTTCATTACCGTGACCCCTGAGCGTGCTCTGGCACAGGCCCAAGCTGCCGACGCTTTACGCTCTCAGGGACAGGCTACGCCTCTGACAGGCATTCCCTTGGCACAAAAGGATATTTTCTGCACGCAAGGGGTGAGGACCTCCTGCGGCTCCCGTATGCTGGATAATTTTATTGCCCCTTATGATGCCCACGTCGTACAACGTTGCGATGCAGCAGGCATGGTGATGCTAGGCAAGACCAATATGGATGAGTTTGCCATGGGCTCTTCCAATGAAACCAGCTATTACGGTGCTGTTCATAATCCCTGGGATGGCTCACGCGTACCTGGAGGCTCCAGCGGAGGCTCGGCCGCTGCCGTGGCAGCCCGGCTAGCCCCTGCTGCCACAGGCACGGATACAGGGGGGTCTATTCGTCAACCTGCGGCATTATGTGGGCTCACTGGCCTAAAACCCACCTACGGACGAGTTTCGCGCTGGGGCATGATTGCCTTCGCTTCCAGCCTGGATCAGGCAGGCCCGATGACCCGTAGCGCTGAAGATGCTGCTTTGTTAATGAATATCCTGGCGGGCCATGACCGCAGAGATTCCACCAGCATTGATCGTGATGTCCCTGACTATACCGCCACCTTGCAAAACTCCCTGACCGGACTGCGGATAGGTCTGCCGCGAGAGTTTATGAATAATCAGCTAGATGCTGGAATTGCTGGACTTATAGAACAGGCACTTGCTGAATTGCGCTCACAAGGCGCCGTGATCATTGACATAGACTTACCCCATGTAGCCCATTCAGTGCCCGCTTACTATGTCATTGCCCCTGCTGAAGCCTCCAGCAATCTCTCACGCTTTGATGGCGTGCGTTTTGGTCATCGTTGCGACGCACCTGTCGACCTTGAAGACCTTTACAAGCGCAGCCGTGGCGAGGGTTTTGGCACAGAAGTTAAGCGCCGTATTATGATCGGAACCTATGCGCTTTCAGCGGGATACTACGATGCCTATTACCTCAAGGCACAGCAAATTCGTCGCTTGATACAACAGGACTTTATTCAGGCTTTTTCACAATGTGATGTCATACTGGGCCCAACTTCACCCAGTTTGGCTTTTCCCCTGGCTGACCGACAAGACGATCCCGTTGCCATGTACCTTTCCGACATTTATACGATCGCCGTCAACTTGGCCGGTTTACCTGGCATGAGCCTGCCCTGTGGATTCCTGCAAGGCTTACCTGTGGGCATGCAACTGATTGGCCCTTACTGGAGCGAAGAGCGCTTGCTCAATGTCGCCCACCGCTATCAACTGGCTTGTCCTTGGCATCAACAGATGCCGGCAAGCTTCGCCTGAGGATTTACTGATGTCCTGGGAAGCTGTTATCGGGCTGGAGGTTCACGTCCAGCTTAACACCCGTTCCAAAATATTCTCTGGTAGCTCCACAGCATTTGGGGCTGCGCCCAATACTCAGGCGAGCCTGATTGACTTGGGCATGCCTGGCGTATTGCCTGTTCTGAACGCTGAAGCGGTGAGAGCTGCGGTGCGCTTTGGCTTGGGGATACAAGCTGAAATCTGCCGGCACTCCGTTTTTGCGCGTAAAAACTATTTTTACCCTGACCTGCCCAAGGGCTACCAGATCTCCCAGCTCGAACACCCTATCGTGGGACCTGGACATCTCGATATTGCACTTGAAGAAGGCAGCAAGCGCATACGCATCACCCGGGCCCACCTTGAAGAAGATGCCGGCAAATCATTGCATGAAGACTTTGGTGGCATGACAGGCATTGACCTGAATCGCGCCGGAACGCCCTTGCTTGAAATTGTTTCCGAACCCGATATGCGCAATGCTCGCGAAGCGGTTGCCTACCTCAAAGCCATCCATGCCCTGATACGCTATCTGGATATTTCTGATGGCAATATGGCAGAAGGGTCCATGCGCTGTGACTGTAATGTTTCCGTTCGTCGCTCAGGGGATGAGATACTGGGTAAGCGCTGTGAAATCAAGAACGTTAATTCGTTCAAGTTTGTCGAAAAAGCCATTCAGTACGAAATCCAGCGACAAATTGATATCCTTGAGGAGGGTGGACGTATCATCCAGCAGACTCGCCTGTATGATGCTGAGCGCAATGAGACACGACCCATGCGCAGCAAGGAAGAAGCCAATGATTACCGCTATTTTCCAGACCCTGATCTTTTACCCGTTGTCATCGATGATGCCCTGCTTGAGCGTGAGCGATTGAACTTGCCTGAACTACCCCAGGCACGACATGCACGGT
>JAJZHP010000097.1 GCA_021804355.1 Pseudomonadota bacterium
GCCATGAACCACGAAAACCTGAGCTAATTCGCTGATACTGGCCTATCCTCAGGTCAATGTCGGTCTTGGGGCTGAAAAAACCACTTGCCTGCCCTCATGGGCATAAAGAACATCAAAATCACATCACATCGTTCTAAGGTTCTGCTAGTCTTAGGGCAGGATCATATCAGGATGGCACATGCTGCCTAGCTTCCGGACATTGTGGAAAAAGTCTGGCCTTACTCGGCTGGGGTTGGTGCTGTCCACGCACAGCCTGAGCTGGGCACTCCTACAACCTGAAACTCTTCCCAAGTTGCTGGGAAGTGGATCTGTTGCGTTTAACAACCGCGAACTTGGCGAGACCTTACTGGAACTGCTCAATATCCCTGGGATAGCCCATAGTCAAGTACACCTGGTGCTGCCTCCAGGTAATTATCAACTCCTGCTCGCCGAAGCTCCTTCGGTGCCTGGTCATGAACTGGCAGATGCTTTGCGCTGGAAAGTTGCCGACATGCTTACCTATGACCCTGCTGACGCGGCTTTAGATGCCTTTGCGCTGCCTGCCGACGCCTATCGTGGGCGACAACCTATGGCTTATCTGGCAGCTTGTCCACGACAGTTAATCAGTAGCTTCGACCAGATTTTTGCTCGACTTCCCCTCGAGTTGATGCGAGTTACCATTCCTGAAGTGGCTAGTTTGCACTTAGGCCAGCGCATAGTCCCCGAATCTGAAAGCTGGGCCTTGGTCATGCTCGGGATCAACGAATGCCACATGTGCCTGATGCAGCACCGTGAACTCTATCTAACTAGACAAGCTCCGGTTGGATGGTCACGTTTGCGTAGTGCTGATGATTTTGATCAGCTGTTGCTGGAGGTTCAACGTTCTTTAGATTACTACGAAAGTCAGATCGGCAAAGGAACGATACGACGCATTCTCATCTCCCCGCATATCAAGTCTGCTGAACTGGCTGCCTATTTGGATCAAAATCTGACCCCAGCCGTTTCAGTACTGGATATACAGCCTCTGGTTCAAGGCGAGTTAAGCGGTTCTGCGGCGGATGAGGCTGTAGCCCTAGGAGCAGCCTTAGGGAGCGCGGCATGACACTACGCCAGGATATTGACCTGTTACAGCGCCCCCCTGTTTCCCTGGCTGATCAACTGCTACGTGCCGAATTCTGCCTTGGGCTGTTTGTGATCACCGCTGTCTTGACCGTATTGATTTCAAGTTATCTGTATTATCAGCAGCAGCACGTCCTACACCAAATCACTGTCTTGCATACCCTTGAAATGTCTGACACCCAAACCTTAACTCAGTGGCAGGAACGCCTTGATCCTGAGAAGTTCTTGCGTGAACGGGAAGAACAAGTCACAGCAACCCAACAACAGCTACAGGTCCTCTCCCATATGGACCGTTACCGCCTTGGATTTAGCACGCGCATGCAAGCGCTCGCCCAACTCAGTCAATCCAGTCTATGGCTGATGGATATTCGCCTGGATAACTCAGCACACAGGGCGGTCCATCTTCAGGGCCTATGTCTGGACACGCGCGCTTTGCCCGCTTATATCGCCCGCTTACGCAGTAACCATGAGCTACCCGCTCAGCAAGTCTATCACCTGCAAGTCAAGCGCACCCCAGAAGGAAATCCCAGTTTTGCCCTCGATAGTGCTGGAGGAACCTGAGATGAATAGACAGGAAACCCTGCACAGCTGGAACGAAAAGCTAAAACAACTCTCTCTTAGAGAGCGTTTACTGGTATGTTTAGCTCCCTTTCTTTTGCTAGCCGCCCTGAGCTTTGATCATCTGAGTCACCAGTTGCAGAATCTCCATCATCAGGAGCTTGAACGCAACCAGTTACATCATCGCACTCTGGCCCTGGCTGCAGAAATTGCTGCTTTGCAACAGCAAGCCTCGCGCCCCCCCCCTTACGATCCTCGATTGCAACAACTACGCAGTGAGTTGCAAGACCGACAGCAGCGCCTCGTCAGCCCTGAAATGATGTTAAATCTAATTGAGAACGTGTTGGCTAGCCAACAGCATATCCGTATCGTCAGTATGGATAGCCATCCACCGGAAATTCTGGCTGGTAGTGAAAAGCTGCCTATTTACCGACACCGCATTACCCTACAGTTGCAGGGTTCCTATTTTGATGTGCTTCATTATCTCCAAGCCCTGGAAGACAAGGGCCCTTTGTACTGGGACAGCCTGCATGATACGGTGACCCACTATCCCGACAACGATGTGCAGGTGGATGTCTTCACTTTGAGTACCGGGGAGGATCTCGTTGGTGCGTAGGCTATGGTTCTTTGGAGGGCTGTTGATACCGCTTATCGCACATGGCGAGATGGACCCCACCCGCCCAACAAACATACAGGTTGCTCCTGGCCCAGGCCATAAGCAGTCAGCAGTACCTGCTATCCCCGTTGAGCAACACCTTGATTTACAGTATCTCCTGACCACACCAGGTCGGCGCCTCGCCCGAATCAACGGACAATTGATCAGTGAAGGTGACCATATTTTGGGTTGGCAGATCGTTAATATCGCTACCGACCATGTCGATCTTGAACGACATGGAAAATACATGCGCCTGCGCATGTTTGCTCCTCCTGAAACGCTCCCACTTACCCTTTCCCAGCCATGAGGATTTGCACCATGCATGCTGCTTGCCGCCAAATTATCTGTAGCGCCCTGTTGGCTCTGAGCAGCGGTTACACCCTGGCCTTGGATACCCCAGTCACCCCCGTGGATAGCCAGCACTTTGATGTTGCAGTCAATCACATGCCCGCCAAGGACTTCTTTCTCGCTCTGATGGAAGGCACAAAAGAAAATATCGTTCTCAGTGATGATGTCAGTGGAGACATCACCCTCAGACTTAACCATGTCACCCTGCAACAAACGCTGAATGCACTGGCCGATGCTTATGGCTATCAGTACATGCATACGGATTACGGCTACCAGATTCTTGGTACCAGCCAGAATGTGCGCATCTACCATTTGAGTTATCTGGCATCGCGGCGATATGGCCAATCACAAACCTTTGTCGCTGGCCGTGGTGGCAGTACAGCAGATACCCAACAACAGGGGACAGGAGGATCCGGATCAGCCGCTCCCCCGATGATGCCTGCAGGCATATCACCTACCACCAACGGAGCGCCAGGTGCTAATCCTTCATCCAGCAACTTTATGCAGCCCAGCAACAATGTGGATAAGGTCAGCGACACCTCTTCCATTATAAAAACATTCAATGATGTCAATTTCTGGGAAGACCTGAAGTCCATGCTTTCCAGCATCGCCGGCAAGGGCGGCAAGGTCATCGTGCAACCTGAATCCGGTCTGGTGGTCGTAACAGCCCCACCGGAAACACAGTCTCTGATTGCATCTTTCCTGCAACAGACTCAGGATGCCATGAATGCGCAGGTCCTGATTGAAGCTAAAATCGTTGAAGTCCAACTCAATAGTGGCGCACAAGAAGGCATTAACTGGCAACAGCTGTCCAACTTTGCTTCCGGAAAATCGACCACCTTGGGCGTGGGCTCGCAAAGTAGCCCCGGCGTACCTACCTCACCTCTGAGTAATCCGGATCAAATTGGTGGTGTCTTTGGTTTTGCTGCCAGCACCGGCAACTTCAATGGCATTTTGCAGCTATTGCAAACTCAGGGTGATGTGAATGTGCTCTCCAGCCCTCGTATCGCTACGGTCAACAATCAAAAAGCACTGATCAAAGTCGGCACCGATCAGTATTTTGCCACAGCACTCAGCTTTACCACACTGATGACCGGGATCAATACTTCCGTCATCATCCCCAACCTGACCCTGGATCAGTTCTTCTCAGGTATTGCTCTGGACATTTTGCCTGAGATTCACGGCGATGAGGTCACCCTGCATGTCAAACCTTCCGTGACCCAGGTTACTCAGCAAAACCAGAACTTTAACTTAGGCACCACCTTAGGTGGCGACTTTACCCTGCCCCTGGCATTCAGCCAGATGCGCGAAGCCGATACCGTGGTCCGTGGCCGCAGCGGACAGATCATTGTGATTGGCGGTTTGATGACCACCAACCATAACAAAATATTGGCGACGACCCCTCTGCTCGGAGAAATCCCTATCCTCAAATATTTATTTCAGCAAAAAAATCAGGTCGACCAGAAAACAGAACTGGTCTTTTTATTGCGCCCCCTGGTGGTTCCTGCGCTGAGTGTCAGTGACTATCTGCGTGAAGATGGCGAGCGTTTACACTTAAATCAGCAGGACTTTGCCGTACCCGGCCAACATCCCTGAGGTCAGCATGAGCACTCCCGTCCCTAAAATCCGAATTGGCGACCTTTTATTACAAAATGGCCTGATCAGTGAGGGGCATTTGCAACAGGCTCTGGCAGAACAAAAAGCATCGGGCAAAAAGCTCGGTCGTGTGTTGATCGATTTGCAACTGGTACGTGAGGATGACCTTTTACAGTTACTAGCACAGCAACTTAAGATCCCCTTCATTGATCTCGATACTTACCCCTATAAGGTGGAGTTTTCCAAGCAATTACCCGAAGCGCTGGCTCGCCGCTTTCGCTCTATTCTGTTGAGTGAGCAGGATGGCCGTTATCTGATCGGGATGTCAGATCCCCTGGATATCCATGCGTTAGATGAATTACAGCGGCGCCTCAATCGCATCGTCAGCACGGCGGTAGTTCGAGAACACCAACTCCTTACTGCGATCGACAGCCTGTACAGCAAACAGGATGAGATAGCATCCCTGGCTGGCGAACTTGAAGATGAGTTACGCGAATCCGATATCGACATCGCTAGCCTGGCTAGCGGTGCCACGGCAGCGGATGCACCGGTAGCACGTTTGCTGCAAAGTTTATTTGAAGATGCTGTACGGCTGGGGGCTTCCGACATTCACATCGAACCTGATGAAAGTGTGATGCGCATACGCAAACGTATTGATGGCATCCTGCATGAACAAGTGATGAACGAAAGACGTATTGCTGCTGCCGTGGTACTCAAGCTCAAGATCCTTTCGGATCTGGATATTTCAGAAAAAAGATTACCTCAGGATGGCAGGTTCGGCATCAAGGTGTTAGGTAAAAATATCGACGTACGTCTTTCCACATTACCCACATCCTATGGCGAATCAGTGGTCCTGCGTTTGCTGGATCACTCCAGCAGTATATTATCCCTCGATAATGTCGGTATGCCTGCACCGCTATTGACGCGGTTCCGTGCGGCCATACAACGGCCTCATGGCATGATATTGGTGACTGGCCCCACAGGGTCGGGCAAAACCACGACACTGTACGGGGCCTTAGGAGAAATCAATCAACCTGACATCAAAATTATTACAGTCGAAGACCCTATTGAATATCAATTACCGCGTGTCGTTCAGGTTCAGGTTAATGCCAAAATAGAGCTGACCTTTGATCGTGTCTTGCGCACCGCGCTACGTCAGGATCCTGATGTCGTCATGGTTGGTGAAATGCGCGATTTAGAAACAGCACAGATGGGTTTGCGTGCGGCTATTACCGGGCATCTGGTCTTCAGTACGCTGCACACGAATGACTCTATCAGCGCCGCCATGCGCTTTGTCGATATGGGGGTTGAACCCTATATGGTTGCCAGTGCCCTGCGCGCCATCCTGGCACAACGTTTGGTACGTCGCCTGTGCATACATTGCAAAACCATCGATGACAGCCCTGATGAGTATCTGGATCTGCTGATCCGCGTCACAGGGACCGAGCCCCCAACCACAACCTTCTACAAGGCGCAAGGCTGTCGTCAATGCAATATGGCTGGCTATAAAGGACGGATTGGTGTCTATGAATGGCTGGAGTTCAATGAGGCGATGACCCATGCGTTGCGGGAAGCCGACCAGAATGCCTTTATCCTTGCAGCAAGAGCCAGTCCCAACTATCACCCCCTGGCTCTGACTGCCTTGGAGCTTGCCACCCAGGGCCTGACATCACTCGTGGAAGTTACTCGCCTCGTTGAAACGGGGGACTAAACCATGCCAAGATTTCATTATGAAGGGCGCGATGCACAAGGCAGCCGGGTACAGGGAAACCTCGAAGCCAGCCATCCGGGAGCTGCAGCACAGCTACTCAGCCAGCGTCGTATCGTTCCGCTGCGTATTGCAGAAATAGCTTCTGGAGGTGACCTACTCGAGCAGATCAACAGCTGGCTCAGCCACAAACCTCCTACGACCGAAGACCTTATACTGTTCTGTCGACAAATGTATGCACTGACCAAGGCCGGAGTTCCCATTGTGCGTGCACTGACCACGCTCGCTGGATCCAGTCGTTCATCCACCCTGCGCGAGCACCTCGGTGACGCGGTTCGTCAATTGCAATCGGGGCAGGATTTGACCCAGGCGCTAGGGCAACATCCAGACTCCTTTTCTGCCTTGTTCGTTAACATGATTCGGGTCGGCGAAAATACCGGGCGACTGGAAGAGTCATTTATCGAATTATCGAGACATCTGGATCGTGAACGCGATACACGTAAACGCATCCAGCAGGCCACCCGTTACCCTACCTTTGTCATCATGGCCCTGATCGTTGCCTTAGGGATCATCAATTTTTTTGTCATCCCCGCCTTCGCCGGGGTCTTTGCCAAATTGCATGCTCAACTGCCCTTACCCACACGCATCCTGGTCGCCAGTTCCCATTTCATGATACATGATGGCTGGTTGGTCGCCTTGACGAGTGTTGGTGGCTTCATCCTGTTCCGTCGCCATATACAAACCCCCTTGGGGCGCTATCAATGGGATCGTTTTAAGCTGCACTTGCCCTTGGTCGGCAGTATTTTTGAACGCATTATGCTCAGCCGTTTTGCTCGCTCTTTTGCCATGATGATGCGTTCAGGTATCCCTGTCATCCAGGCCTTACAAGTCATCTCACGTGCTGTGGATAACGACTATATTGGTGCAGCCATACGCGGCATGGCCGATCAGATTGAGCGTGGCGATACGATTACCCGTACCGCCACTGCTACGGGCATGTTCTCACCTCTGGTGCTACAAATGCTGATGGTCGGCGAAGAATCAGGTACGCTGGAAGACATGCTGACCGAAGTCTCTAAGTTCTATGATGAAGAAGTGGACTATGACCTCAAACAGCTGACTGATCGTATTGAACCTCTGCTATTACTAGGGGTGGGTGCCATTGTCTTAATCTTGGCCTTGGGTGTGTTCCTGCCGCTATGGAACCTCAGTTCTGTGATGCTACATCATTGAGTACAATCCAGCACCGCGGGACTACCGCCTTGGAGAATGTCATCGTCCTCATCATGATCGCTTTGTTATTAATCGGCATACTCCCAGCATTCAGTCATCTCATCAGTCAAGTACGAGATAGCAAAGTTCGCTTGGCCGGACAGACATTTTTACAATCTATGTCTATACTGCATGAAGAGTGGCATATTCATAACCATCAGAACTTGCCCGAGCAGGGAATTTTTGGCAGGAACAGGGTTATACTTAGCTCAGCGGGGTGGCCTGAGGGTACGGATGATGCTGCCCGCGCAAGTGGCCTGAGAGCGTGCGTCAGAATCTGGCAGGAGCTTATGCAGGGCAGTGGTCTTAGCATCACCACGGAACCGCAAGAGGCTATGGATTTTTTAGCGACTCACCCAGCTCCTGGATTATGTGTTTACCGATACCAAAGCATGGATAGCGACACCCACACGCGGCTATTGATTTACCAAGTGGGCAGTGCCAATTTAACCACAGTCATTAATTAAAAAGAGCGGAGATTTATCCATGAAATCACAACAAAGCGGTTTTACCCTGATTGAACTGGTCATGGTGATCGTCATCATCGGCATTTTAGCTGCTGTGGCCTTGCCAAGGTTTGCTGATCTGGGCGCGCAGGCACGTGCTGCTTCACTTAACGGTGTGCGCGGGGCCATACAATCGGCGGCTTCTATAGCCCATGCACAGGCGTTGGCTGCGACTAACCCTGTCGAAACAGGTGCAACGGGCAGTATTACTTTGGAAGGCGCTCCCGTAAGCCTTGCTTATGGCTATCCTGATGGAAACGGTATCGTGGCAGCAGCGCAACTCTCCCCCAATGATTACAGCATAACAGCTTCAGCGACCACGGTTACTATCTATCCTCTATCGACAACGACGCCGAGTACATGCCAGATTGTCTACACAGCACCAACAGCGGCAGGTACTGCTCCAACGATTACCTTCCCATCTTCAGCTACGCTGTCTTGCTAATCACTGGTTAGCACGATGTATCGAGGGCGTGTTTGTGGATTCACCCTCATTGAGCTCGTTGTGGTCATGGTTATCATCGGCGTATTGGCGGCTGTTTTGGGCCCACGGTTCTTCTCGAACTCCTCGTTTGATGAGAACCGTTTTGATGAGGGGCTGCTTAATGCAGCCCGTTATGCTCATGACTATGCGGTGACCAGTGGTTGCGATGTGCAGTTAACGCTGACCAGCACCTCTTATACGTTAAGCACAGATACCGGCTGCCTGACCTCACCGACACCTCCGACATTTAGCACCCCTTTAGCTAACCCGTTTACCATGGATGGAACGGCTCTTGCGGGTACCGCTCCTTCAGGATTAACTTTATCGGGTCTGATAGGCACTGTGGTTTTTGCCCCTGATGGCACTCTGCACAGCCCTAACTGGAACAGTGCCATCGTTAACAGCCAGACCTTGACAGCTACCGGTAGCTCAGGGACAACGACCTTTACCTTGTACGGGTTAACCGGTTATGTCGACTGACCGTGGGTTTACCCTCATTGAGCTGGTGATTGCCATCGTCATCATTGGCATTGCTGCAGGCGCCTTATATATCGCCATGGGTGCCATCAATGGTACGTCTTCTGACCCCTTGATCAGTGAGCAGGCCGCAGCCATTGCCAGTGCTTATATGGAGGAAATTGCTTCCAAGGCTTTTGTGGACCCCAGTCTGGCCTCAACAGCGCCGGCATGCGGCGGCCCCGTTGAGCCTCGTGCCTCCATGAACAATATTTGCGATTACAACGGCCTTTCCGATATGGGAGCTCATGATCAATATGGCAATACGGTGACCGGACTGGGATCTTATAA
The DNA here is from genome assembly GCA_021804355.1 of Pseudomonadota bacterium. Taxonomy (GTDB): domain Bacteria; phylum Pseudomonadota; class Gammaproteobacteria; order Pseudomonadales; family Moraxellaceae; genus JABEVH01. Next base: position 9,033 of record JAJZHP010000097.1, read on the forward strand.
TGTTCAGGTGACCGTTGCTAATCCTGCCTCCTCCTGGCAGGGCATTTCGGCCGCTGATGTCTTGCGTATCGATATCACCGTGACCTTTGCACCCACCGGCCAGAGTTATGCCCTGACGGCTCTGCGAACGAGGTATTAGCCCATGCAAAAATATCATGGCTTTACCCTGGTCGAGCTGATCATCTCCATGGTGCTGATGGGTATCATCGTCGCCGTACTGGCGCCCCTGGCGGCCCATCCCTTCACCGCCTACCAATCCGGCAAGGAACGCGCCATGCTGGTGGCGCTGGCTGACGATGATTTCTTTCTGATGCTGCGCGATGTGCACCAGGCACTA
>JAJZHP010000013.1 GCA_021804355.1 Pseudomonadota bacterium
AACACGGCCCACGCTTGGTGAGACCGAGGTAAGTCGTAGTGGTGGCAACACCCCTGCGCTCTGGTCGTTGACCCAAGAAACCCCCGCTACAACGTTGCAAGGCGTTTAGCGGTGGGAGACTTCATTGGGAGGTAAAACGGCAAACAGTATATTTTTGTTGCCCCAAACCCAAGTCTCGGCAACACGATGTATGACAGGCACTAACCGTGGACGTAGAGGCGTGATCTTCGTGAGCAAGGCCAGCATAACGATCAGGGAGCCCATGATGGCGGTATTAAGAAAGCCTATCAGTAAAAAAAGCGGAGCTCGTAGCCAGAGCATGCACACTACCCTCGACAAGGATTAGGTCATATTAATTTTATCAGGTTGTGCGTAATACGCAGCCTCATTCGGGTTTAGGCTGTTGGCGGGTGAAGGATAACTGGGGAGGGTGGTAGCGAGAGAGATGTTTAACGACCCCTTGAGCACGGCTATCTGTTTGGCGGCTGACCCAGAATACACGCCGCATACCCCGGGTAACCCCTACATAAGCCAAGCGATAGGCTTCATCACGTAAGGCATGGGAGTAGGACTGGCGCATACCTGCCTTTTGATAGATGGCGTCGCGCAGCGGGTGTGGCTTGCCTAAAAGGCAATCACCGACGATGATGGCAACGGTGGCCTGAAGTCCTTTGCCCCCATGCAAAGTCTGTAAATTAACGCACTTTAGCAGTGAGTTAGGTAATCGTTTTCTGATCTCGGCAAGATCTTGTTTTTTGCGCGCCAATACGATCAGCTCCGGCCTATCCATCTGGAGTTGCTCCCTGATCAGGCTAATGATGCTGGTGAAGAAATCATCATGCAAACCATAATGATGGATGCCATGGTCATCAGGCATGCTCGGACGTGCTGCCACAACCTGATGTTGTGCACGAAAACTAACAGGTTCAAGCAATCGGCCGGCATCCATGACGATGGGGGCAACACAGCGAAAATTTTCGTTCAAAGTCAGCTGGGTAGGTTTATTTAAAGCCCGGTGAACGGGAAAGTGCTGGTGAAAATCCAGCAAGAATTGGGGTGAGGCCCCTCGCCATGCATAAATCGATTGCCAGTCATCTCCGATAGCCATGATGCTGCATGGCAAGGACAACTGACGCTGGCAGGATAGTATCCAGTTGACGATTTGTGCAGAAATATCCTGAAATTCATCAATCAGAACATGCTGCATACAGGGTGAGCTTGCTGAATTTCGGAAAGCCTCATGAAACGTCTTTATGCCGTGTTTTTCATGCAAATACTGCTGAAAATCAGGCCAAAAAATTTGGGTGGCTCTCCACACCAGGCGTTCTTGATCCTGCAAGGTGGCAGGAGGCTCTGATGTCCCCGGATCCAAGCCTAAACATGCCATAAAGTCCGCAGTTTGTAACATGATCTCCTGTAAACTGAGTGAAAAGGATTCACCCGCCATAGTCATATAACACTGGGGAACAGGCAGAGGGGATGAGCCTTCTGTGTTGTCGCTTTCGTTGTGTAGTAACTGTTGTAAAAGTTCAAGTTCATGGCGGTTATGGACATAGATATAGGGTTGCAGACAACGATGGGCAATAAGGTCTGCTCGGATATCCCAAGATGTTCGGTTGATAGGGTCAATTTCTGTAGCTATACCATCCAGGAATACCAGATCGCCATGATTCAGCCTGCCATGCGCATGAAACGTATAGCCGTCCACCTTAAAATGAGCATCAGCGCTGGTCTTGAGTCCTGCGGGCCAGAGCTGCATGGAGGTTAAGTCAATCCTCGATTGCTGACATAAGGATAAATCAGCTCGCGCCGCCTGTTTTATGAGCGTAGATGCTGCCATGGATGGTTTTTGTTTTAATGCAACGCGACGCCAAGGGATCGTTTGAAGATACAGTAGATCACCTACGTACTGGCGAAACTGAGCGTGTTCACGGTAACAGGCAGCAAAGGACTGATTGAGTAATTCATGTTGTGCCTGGCTTAAGTGGCTGGATGCAAACAGGGTGGGGTAGGAAGACTCAGACGCTGCAGTGGAACGTCCCAAAAGCTCAAAGTAGGAGTATGCTCCCTCTCTTTGCATCAGCTGGACCAAGCGGCTATGGAATGTGCTGACGACCTGCTGCCAGGGGGTAGGCAGGCCCAATTGCACTGACCAACGCTCCAGGGACTGCCGCAGGTCAGCACAGGAGGCGCGGGTAAATGAAAATACGGTTATGGTCTCCGATGCGATACCGAGAAAGTGCACCATAAAAATTATGCGTAGTACCAAGGTGGTAGATTTTCCAGAACCCGCCGCAGCCCGAACACAGGCTGAGGGTTGATCGCATAAAATCATTTGCCATTGTGTGTCGGTCGGTGCGGGTAAGAGCCCGGCATCGACCCAAGCGGATACCGTTTGTTGCATGGCCTGAATGCTGTCGGACGTTACTGGAAGCCGCTGCGGTCCGTAGGGTGATTCAGGAGTGCGCTGCCAGGCAAGTTTGAGTGAGGAGTACCAAGACATACAGGAATTCTCGATCACGTTATAGTCACAGGGTTGGCTGAAGTGGTCCTTGTGGTGTACACCAGTCTGGACGTAGTCTGAGCTCTGAATTTTTCATGGAGATGTCAGTTCAATGAGCGGTCCGTTGCAGTCGTTGCGTATTCTTGACTTTAGTACCTTGTTGCCAGGGCCTTTTGCCAGTCTGATGTTGGCTGATTTGGGCGCTGATGTGCTGCGCATTGAGTCACCGACGCGCCCGGATCTGGTGCGTGTCCTGCCTCCTTATGTCAACGGTATATCGGTCGTTCATGCCCACTTAAATCGAAATAAACGCAGCCTTGCCGTAGATCTCAAACAGTCGGCTGGCCATGACATCGTGGTGGCTTTGCTGCAGCGCTACGATATTGTGATTGAACAATTCAGGCCCGGTGTCATGCAACGGTTGGGGCTGGGGTATGAGGCTTTGCGTGAACATTGCCCAGGTTTGATTTATGTATCCATTACCGGCTACGGCCAGACCGGGCCTTACCGTGATCGAGCTGGTCATGATTTGAACTATCTGGCCTTGTCGGGAGTGCTCAGTTACAACGGACGTAAAGCGACAGGGCCTCAGCCTATGGCTGTGCAGGTCGCTGATATAGCCGGTGGATCAGCACATGCCGTCATTGCCTTGCTGGCTGCCGTGGTGCATCGCCAGCAAACGGGCGTTGGCCAGTATATTGATATCAGCATGACCGACGCAGCCTTCAGTTTGCAGGCCTTGACAGCGCCTGCTGCCCTGGCCGAGGGTAGCAGTCCTGGCTTGGAGGGGGATACCCTTAACGGCGGTTCCTTTTATGACTGTTATGTTTGTGCGGATGGCTTGTATCTTTCCGTGGCTGGACTGGAACCACAGTTCTTTTCTGCATTTGTTCATGTGCTGGGGCGCCCCGATTTAGCGGGGATGGCCGTGGTTCGTGAACCTGCACAGGTCACTTGGTTGAAGGCCGAAATTGGCAAAGCATTAGCTAAGTTCCCACGACAACATTGGCTGGATCAATTCGCCAGTTTGGATACTTGTACTGAGCCTGTGCTGAGTTTTCAGGAAGCTTGCCAACATCCTGTGATACAGGAGCGAGGTATGCTCGTCGATGTGCCCGATCGGCAAGGTGGGAGTCTCAGGCAGGTGGCCAGTCCTTTGCGTTTTTCAGTGACTCCCGCGACCTACCGCCATACGGGAGGTGCTGTGGGTGAAGATACCGATCAGGTCCTCCAAGAGCTGGGTATGGATGCCGCTACCATTAAGCAATGGCGGCAACAGGGTGTACTTGGCTAGGACGGTGTAGCCGCCATACCTGCCTTAGCCTGTTGAATCCAGCGGCGGTACAAACGATGGTAGTGATGACCGTTGCGTGCTGCCGCATCAAGTACCTCGCGGTACTGTGATCGGGCTTCGGCATCCCGGTGGTGGCGCTGTAACCACGCTGCATAACGGCAGGCGGGTTCGGGTCCTGGATAATGTCCCAGCAAGGAACGCCAGGCCTGTTCGGTATCAGGGTCATCCAGCGCATCCAGGGTACAAGCTCGTGTCAGTCCCGCCTCTTGCGGAATTTCTCCGCTACCTTGTTCCTGCATGACCTGTAAGGTATGCAGGGCCAGCTGAGGTTGATTTAAGGCTAATTGAGCCTGTGCCAAACCATGAAGTAGCAGGGTATCGTAGCGATTGGCTCCGGTTAGACTCTGCTGGTACAAATCGCAGGCTTCTTGCCATAGGCCCTGTTCGCTAAGGGCTTCCGCTAACCGTCGAGACGCATCAGCGGTGGGAGTTTGTTGCCACTGCTGTCGCAACTGGGCGAGATTAGGTTGGCGCCATGAGCGAGAAGATGCCGTGGGGTAGCTGCCATCTTGAATTAAGATCTGGGCGATATAAAGCAGGCTGCTGATGCCAGGAAAGAGAATAAGACCCACGACCCACCAAGGTGATTGTCCTGTTCGCAAGACATGTATGATCAAGGCAATTTGTAGAATCAGAAGCAATGAAGCGTAAAGCATACGAGAACCAGTCGTTAAATTTTGGCAGATTCTAGCATGTAGGCATTTTGTCGTTGCATCATCTTCCCTGTTAAGTTTATGCTTGGCCTAGAGTAAATGCTCTAAGTTTTCGGAATTCTTGGGGAAATCTCGATGTTGAAAACGGCAGCAAAAAAATTGCAGCAGCAGGGAATGCTGGCTTATGTTGAACTCATGATGGGGATCGTTGGTCGGGGCTTGGTAGCGGCCAGTGCCGTTGATGATGTTATGAAGAAAGAGTTTCGCGGATTTGCCGCGGGGACAGTCATACAAATGCATGTACTTCCCGACGGCCCTGGATTTGCCCTAGAGGTTGAAGCAGAGGGAAAACTGCGGTTGCTTAAGACTCCCCCTGAGCAGGTTCATATCGGTGTTCGTTTCAAACATTTGACGCATGCTTTTTTGGTGCTTTCCTTTCAAGAAGGTACAGCAACGGCCTTTGCCCATGATCGTATGTATGTCGATGGTGATATTTCCCTGGCGCTGCGCCTAGTGCGTTGTTTGAACCGTATGGAAATCCTGATCCTGCCGCGTTTGGTAGCTGAAAGGGCAGTTAAACGTTATCCGGAGATCACCTTGCGCCATAAACTCAGTCAAGGTGGGCGTATCTACAGTCATTTAGCCTTGAATTTCTTACGTGGGGAGTAAAATCGGGTGAGTAAATTATTTTATGAGTTTTTCTGTCCGGTCAAAGTCATCGCTGGTCACAAAGCCCTGGAACATATTCCTTTTGAATTAGGTGTCTTGCAGTCGCATCGTCCCATGATTATCACGGATCGTGGTGTCGTGGGGGTTGGGTTGCTGGCGCATGTTGAATCCGCCTTGGCGGAAGGTAAAATTACCATCGCGGCCCGCTTTGATGATGTGCCTCCGGACAGTAGCATGGATACGGTGCAGCGCGCAGCCGCTATGTACCGGGAAAACCAGTGTGATTCCATCGTTGCGGTCGGTGGTGGGTCGGTGATTGACACCAGTAAGGGGGTCAATATCCTGGTGTCTGAAGGTGGCGATGACCTGAATGTCTATGCCGGTGCACACAACCTCAAACGGCCTTTAAAGCCTTTATTTGTGGTTCCTACCACGGCGGGTACAGGCTCAGAAGTCACCATGGTGGCGGTTATCTCGGATACACAAAAACAAGTCAAAGTGCCTTTCACGTCTTATTTTCTTATGCCGAATGCGGCCATACTGGATCCTCGTATGACCCGCACGCTGCCGCCGCATTTGACGGCTATGACCGCTATGGATGCCATGACGCATGCGGTCGAATCTTATACGTGTTTGGCCAGCAATGCGATCAGTGAGGTTTACGCCTTTTCAGCGGTACGCAAGATCTCCACGCATTTACTGGAGGTCATGGATAAACCTGATGATGCCGATGGGCGGCTGGCTCTGGCAGAAGCATCCACGATGGCAGGTATTGCTTTCTCCAATGCCATGGTGGGCTTGGTGCACTCTCTGGGTCATTCCTTAGGGGCTGTTTGTCACTTGCCTCATGGCCTGTGCATGAACCTGTTTTTGCCCTATGTGCTTGAATATAATCAGTCCTTAATTGAGTCCCGATTATCGGAATTGCTGTTGCCTCTGGCGGGAGCTGAAGTCTATGCAGCTACACCAGCCGCTCAGCGTGGCTCTCGTTCCATCTTGCATCTGCGTGCCATGCGTGATGCTGTTTATCAGCGCTGCAAGTTGCCTCGTACTTTGCAGGAAACCGGTAAGGTGACACGCGAGCAGTTGCCGCTTATCGCTGACATGGCAGTCAATGATGGTTCAATCCTCTTTAATCCGCGAGAAGCTGATGTTGAGGATCTTTTGGGGATACTGAACGCTGCATGGAGCTGAGTCATGATTGAGTTGTACACAGCGGCTACGCCGAATGGTCATAAAGTATCCATAGCTTTGGAAGAGATGGGACTGTCCTACCAGGTCCATGTTCTAAAATTGCTGGCTCTGGAGCAAAAGCAGGCGTGGTTTCTGGCGATCAATCCCAATGGCCGAATACCGGCTATCGTGGATCATGATGCCGATGATTTTGCTGTGTTTGAATCGGGTGCCATCCTATGGTATCTGGCTGAGAAAACAGGGATGTTTTTACCCAAGGACGGGAAGCAACGATCACAGGTCATGCAATGGTTGATGTTTCAGATGGGGGGGCTAGGTCCGATGCAGGGTCAGGCCAATGTATGGTTTCGCTATATGCCCGAACAAGTCCCCGTAGCTATTGCGCGTTATCAGAATGAAACTCGACGACTTTATGAGGTCATGGATCATCGTTTATCTGCCGTCGAGTTTCTGGCCGGCGATTACTCCATCGCTGATATGGCAGCCTGGCCCTGGGCTCGTATTCATGACTGGGCCGGTGTCAGCGTTGACGGACTTCCTCATTTACGCCGCTGGCTGGATGCTGTGCGCGATCGCCCAGCGGTTCAACAGGGTTTGGCAGTACCTCTGCCTGATGCCGATATGGATCCCTCCAAGGTACGTCGGATGGTTCAGGGTGCAAATTCTCAACAGCCTTAGAGCATCAGGTTACGCAGTTCTGTCAGGTCGCTTGCGTGCTGGAACCAGGTATTAAAGCGTTCCGTCAGTTCAGGTGCCGTGGCGAGGGAACGCATGTCAGCATAGGCCATGCCAGGTTTTTGCTCACGTACCAAGCCTAAGCCATCTGCAATCAGCCAGGATTCCTCTGCGGGGTACAAGTCAGGGTCTAACTTTCGGATATGAATATGCGAAGTCAGGCGATGGGCCAGAACCAACAAGGGATGGGATTGTGCCAAAGCGGTTTCGGGATGCGAGATGAGAATCCGTAGTACAGTATCACGCCCATGCCAAAAGGGCTTGAGTGCTTCCAGCCAGGTCTGGTTGCCAAAGCGGGTAATATCCAGATCGCGGCTTAAAAGCAATAACTGACGACGAGCCTGACTAGCCAGTGCCAAGTCAGCTTCCTGTTGGGCATCGCGTGTATTCAACCGGATGATCCCGCTTGCTTGTCCCAGAATTAGACCGCTTTCTGTAGCCATCCGTCCTCTCGCCACCTAGTGCCTGTATTGTCAGTTTAATATAGTCGGTGGCGGTTAAACCTGCCTAGATCGTCATCTGATTTTTTACGGTTCAGTTACTCCAACGCTAACGGCGGTAAATACCATCCGTGGTGCAGTGCTAACATAACCCCCTGCAGTTCTGTGTCGCTTAAATCTCGGAGTTGCTCAGCGCCTAAACTGACATGATCGGCGAGTAATTTAAAGACTTCAGATGCGATGCTTGTGCAAAGCTCGCCGTTGACGTAGCAACGAATTAATCCCTGTTCGTCGCTATAGAGCAAGCGTGAGGCTGGATCTCTGAGCAGATGGAGCCCGGATTGCAGCCATGCTTGCAAGGATGCTAAGTCTACGCTGACCCCTTGCGGCTCGTAGTCGTCGTATTTGGGTTCGCTGAGCAGTTCTCCCAGCACGGTGTGCCAGCGGTATTCGTCATCAAGCAAAGCTAGGATCTGGCGTCGGAGTCGCGCTACATCGGCATCATCCAGTCGCCCTGGATGGGTAACCCGGGAGCGTTCAACATCGGTGTAAAGCGGATCCATGCCGGTAGCCAGAGTTACATCGACCAGACGATCCAGAACACGCAACAAGGGCGGGGCTCTAAATCCTATGGAGTAGGTCAGACAGGTATCTTGGGCTATGCCGTAGTGAGCCCAGCCGGGCGGCAAATAGAGTAAATCACCAGGATGCAGGGTTGCTTCAAACTCTACCGGCATGTCGCTGAGCAGACGAAGTTGTGGATGGGGTAGGCGAGGGTGACTATCATCTACAGCCGGTCCAACTTGCCATAGACGTGTCCCTTCACCTTGGATCAGAAATACATCATACCGATCAAAATGGGGGCCTACGGAACCTTGTGGTGCGGCCAGGGAAACCATGACGTCGTCTATGCGCCAGGCAGGAAGAAAGGTAAATCTGCCTAGTACCTCCTGTAGTGCAGGAAGGTAATGGTCTACGGCTTGAACCAGCAGTGTCCAGCTTTTATCAGGAAGCCGGTTCAGCCGTTTTGTGGTAAAGGGACCGTGACTCAATTGCCAGGGTGTCTGGCCATGTTCTTCAATCAGTCTGGCCTCTACGCCTTCTGTGCAGGCCAGCTCTTTAAGATCGTCAGGTTCCAACAGCCCGATTAGCTCGGGGCAAGCTCCCCGTACCACCAAGGGTTTTTTTTGCCAATAATCATGTAAGAAAACTTCAGGGCTTAAATCACCTAATAAAGTCATAAATATCTCTGGCTCAAGATAGTCGGGCTAAGTGAGCAGCCAGACCGGTATAACTGCCGGGTGTCAGTGTTTTAAGCTGTAAACGCACAGTTTCCGGCAATGCCAGGCTGTCGATAAAAGCATGCAGCAGGCTTGCATTCATGCGTTGACCGCGCGTCAGTGCTTTAAGTTGCTCATACGGTTGAGGTATACCGTAACGGCGCATGACGGTCTGTATGGCTTCAGCCAGAACTTCCCAGGACTGATCAAGATCAGCCTGTAGACGTTCTTCATTGATTTCAAGTTTGTGCATACCTTTGAGCGTGGAATCCCAGGCGATAACGGCATGAGCCAAACCAACACCAAGATTACGCAGTACCGTGGAATCCGTTAAATCGCGCTGCCAGCGGGAAATGGGTAGTTTGTTGGTTAAGTGTTCCATGATGGCATTGGCTAATCCCAGATTACCTTCCGAGTTCTCAAAATCTATGGGATTGACCTTATGCGGCATGGTTGAGGATCCCACCTCGCCTTCTTTAAGTTTTTGCCGGAAATATCCCAGGGAGATATAGCCCCAGATATCGCGATCAAAGTCGATCAGAATGGTGTTGAAGCGGCAAATGGCAGCAAAGTACTCGGCCATATAATCATGGGGTTCAATCTGCGTTGTGTAGGGGTTGAACTGTAACCCGAGACCTTCCACAAGATTTTTGGCATGAATCGCCCAGTCAACTTCCGGGTAGGCAATCATGTGAGCGTTATAGTTACCGACGGCACCATTGATCTTGCCCAGAATATCAACCGCCTCCAGCGCTTTGATCTGACGTTGCATGCGGTAGGCGACGTTAGCCATTTCCTTGCCGAGAGTCGTGGGTGTTGCTGTCTGTCCATGGGTACGTGACAACATGGGCAACTCGGCGTAACGATGAGCCAGGTTGCGTACCTCTGCGCTTAAGTCACGCATCCAGGATAAAAGGACGGGTCGCGCCGATGCCAGCATCAGACCATGAGCCAGGTTGTTAATATCTTCCGAGGTGCAGGCAAAGTGAATAAATTCACTGATGGCCTCCAGTTCTTGATGTCCCTGGGTTTTGGATTTAATAAAGTACTCTACCGCCTTAACATCATGATTGGTGGTGCGTTCGAGGTGCTTGATCTGAGTACAGTCTTCTTCATTGAAATTTTGCGCCCAGCTTTGCAGCAGGGTCACGGCCTCTGCACTTAATGCCGGCACTTCAGGGATGCCGGCATGACGTGATAACGATAGCAGCCAAGCGATTTCAACCTGAACACGAAAGCGCATGAGGCCGTATTCACTAAAAATAGGGCGCAGAGCATCGACTTTACCAGCATAACGCCCATCGATAGGAGAAAGGGCCGTGAGGGTACTTAGGGACATGGACTGAAAACCTTGAGGGTCAGATGGGGTCAACGGGTATTCTAGCTAACTCTTGTGAACATCTAAAGCAGAGGTTCTTCTCGCGTTGCAATGACACCGCCACCCAGACATTCATCCTGATGATAAAATACGGCCGACTGTCCAGGACTGATGGCGCGCTGCGGTGTTTCAAATTCCACCACAAAGCGCGGGCCATCCTGACGCAAAAGTGCAGACTGATCCGTTTGCCTATAGCGTATCTTAACGTGTAATTGGGCGGGTAGTGAGGGTGATTGTATCCAGTGTATATGATCCATCCATAAACGCTGACTGTATAAACCAGGATGATCGTCACCTTGCCCGACGATCAAAACATTGCGAGCCAGATCCTTGCGCAAAACATACCAGGGAGCTTCCTTGGCATCACGCTGTCCTCCCAGAAGTAATCCTTGGCGCTGACCTTCGGTATAGAACATCAGGCCCTGATGTTGACCTACTTCGCGTCCTTCTGGGGTTTCCATGATGCCGGGTTGTGCTGGAAGATAACGACGTAGAAAGTCACTAAAACGACGTTCCCCGATAAAACAGATGCCCGTAGAATCTTTTTTTTGCGCCGTGGCTAAATGCAAGCTGGCAGCGATGTTTCTAACCTCGGTCTTGTGCAACTCTCCCAGGGGGAAGCTGGCCTGGGCCAGAGCCTCTGCATGCACGGCATGCAGGAAATAGGACTGATCCTTCCCGGCATCCCATCCCTTGAGGAGATGAACTCCTGCAGCATCCCTACGGGTTCGGGCGTAATGTCCCGTCGCTATCTGATCTGCACCCAGCAGGTGGGCATAATCCAAAAAAGCGCGGAATTTGATTTCGCGATTACATAAAATGTCGGGGTTAGGGGTACGTCCGGCACGGTACTCAGCCAAAAAATGTTCAAATACCCTGTCCCAGTACTCAGCGGCAAAGTTGATCGTATGCAACTTAATGCCTAAACGATCACAAACAGCCTGAGCATCGTCAAGATCACGCATGGCTGTGCAGTATTCGGTGCCGTCGTCTTCATCCCAGTTCTTCATGAACAGACCTTCAACGCTATGGCCTTGCTCTTTAAGCAAGAATGCGCTGACGGATGAATCCACACCTCCCGACATGCCAACGATGATTTTCATAGCCAGATGTGTTCATGAATCAGGTGGAGGGGAAAGCGTTGCCCCGCACGATAATCATCGATACAACGCTGAACCAGAGGGCTACGCAGGTTAGTCATGTGGGTCAATTGAGCATAGGGGATCCAGTCAGCCGATATGATACCTTCATCCAAGGCTTGTTCTGCGAAGTGTTGCAGCGGATGAGCGATAAAACAGATGCGGTAGTAGGTGAGATCCTGTCGATGTGGCGGCGTGTAGACATAAAGTCCAAGCAGGCCGGTAATTTCGACTAGCCAGGCAGTTTCTTCCCGAGTTTCACGCACCGCCGCTGCTATCAGAGTTTCTCCGGCTTCGACATGACCTGCAGGCTGATTGTAGACAGCTGCATCCTGATCTGCATATTCATGCACCAGCAGGAAGTGATCATCTTGTTCAATCACCGTGGCTACCGTTACATGCGGCGTCCACACCATGGCATTACCTCATCAGCCTGAATGTCTAGCCGCCTAGGCTAGCATAATTGTGCTGGTCTTGGCTTTCACATCGTTTAAGGCGAGCGTAAGATGCTCCCCATCCCCGACGGTAAGGAGCTGTTGTGAAACTAGAAACTTTGGCTGTGCATGGAGGTTACACCCCAGACCCTACCACGCGTGCCGTGGCAGTACCTATTTACCAGACTGTTTCGTATGCTTTTGATAATACTCAGCATGGGGCAGATTTGTTTGACCTCAAGGTTCCCGGCAATATTTACACGCGTATCATGAACCCAACGCAGGATGTGCTGGAGAAACGGGTGGCCTTGTTGGAAGGGGGTATAGCGGCCCTGGCACTGGCTTCTGGCCAGTCAGCGATCACCTATGCCATACAGACCATCGCAGAAGCTGGAGATAATATTGTTTCTGCTGCCACCCTCTATGGTGGGACCTATAACCTTTTTGCTCATACCTTTCCGCAGTTTGGTATCGAAACACGTTTTGCTGATTATCGAGATCCTGCATCGTTCGGGCGCTTGATTGATGCCAGAACCAAAGCGGTTTACGTAGAATCCATCGGTAATCCCCTAGGCAACATCACCGACTTGCAAGCGGTTGCAGATGTGGCTCATAGCCACGGCGTACCGTTGATTGTGGATAATACGGTAGCAACACCTTATCTCTTGCGACCTTTTGAGCATGGTGCGGATATCGTGGTGCACTCTCTGACTAAATACATGGCTGGTCATGGCAACTCCTTAGGCGGTGCGATTGTTGATTCTGGTAAATTCCCCTGGGCTGAGCATAAAGATCGATTTCGTCGTTTGAATGAACCTGATGTTTCTTATCATGGTGTGATCTATACCGAAGCCTTAGGGGCGGCAGCGTATATAGGGCGTGCCCGTGTGGTTCCACTACGCAACACGGGAGCTGCGATCAGTCCCTTTAATGCTTTCATGATTCTTCAAGGCATCGATACATTGGCCTTGCGTATGGAACGCATTACGGCCAATACCCAAGCCGTAGCCAAGTTCTTGCAGTCGCATGACAAGGTCAGTTGGGTACATTACGCCGGTCTTGAAGATCATCCTGATCACGCTTTGGCGCTGAAATACTTAGGTGGAAAACCCTCGGGGATCCTGACCTTTGGCATTAACGGTGGGAGCATCGCCGGTGCGCGTTTTCAGGATGCATTGAAACTGATCACCCGATTGGTCAATATCGGCGATGTCAGGTCGCTGGCTTGTCATCCTGCATCCACCACGCATCGTCAGCTCTCCGCGGAAGAGATGATCAAAGCAGGGGTGACGGAAGATACCGTGCGTCTGTCCCTGGGGATTGAGCATATTGATGACCTGTTGGATGATCTGGAACAGGCGCTCGCGGCTGTTTGAGAGGTCTTTAATCCTGGTCTTTTGTTAATGTGATTAAAGGCCCCGTACTTAGGATCGAATGGCAACGTGAGTAATCCTACTGGCTTGACCCATGTGAATGAACGTGGTGAACCTCAGATGATCGATGTATCTGCAAAAGCTGAAACCCAGCGCTGGGCCTTGGCTGAGGCCCGTTTGTGTATGCAGGCTTCAACCCTCGATCTCATCATGCAGGGAGGCATGTCTAAGGGTGATGTGCTGACCGTGGCTCGTTTGGCAGGAATTCAGGCGGCTAAAAAAACCTCAGATCTCATTCCTCTGTGTCATCCTCTGGCGTTGACGTCGATTGATGTAGAGATCGATGAGGATCGTGAACTTCCGGGCTTACACCTACAGGCTCGTTGTGGACTGGTAGGGCGTACGGGCGTGGAAATGGAAGCTCTGACCGCCGTCACGTTAGCTGCCTTGACTGTTTATGATATGTGTAAGGCGGTAGATCGCAGCATGCATATGGTCTATGTCGGGCTGGTGGAGAAACAAGGGGGGCAGCGTGGCCCCTGGAGGCGATCCTGATTAAATTTACAGTTTATTATTTTGCCAGTTATCGCGAGCGCTTAGGTCTTGGCTCTGAGATCGTGGAGTGGGCGGGTACGGAGCCCTGTCTGGCGGATATTCGTGCCCAGTTGCAAGCGCGTGGTGGCGTTTGGTCTGATGTCATGTCCAGTCCAGGTATGTTGATGTCTTTGAATCAAGCGATGGTTTCACTGTCCGTGGCGGTCCACGATGGGGATGAAGTCGCTTTTTTTCCTCCCGTGACGGGAGGATAGGGCGGGTGAAGGTCTGGGTGACTGAGGAAGTGATCGATACGGCGATGGAAACAGCTCTTTTTGAGACAGCACAGGATCATGCCTCTGGTGCTGTCGTGACCTTCAGTGGTCGCGTACGCGTCGATGCTCATTGCCCGCACCTGCAGAGTTTGTATCTGGAGCATTATCCGGGTATGACGGAGCGGGTCATTGAACAGCATGTTCAACAGGCACATCAACGTTTTGGATTGCTGGATGCCGCAGTTATCCATCGTGTTGGATATATGCAACCTGGCGAGGTCATCGTTTGGGTAGCCGTCGCAGCCCAACACCGGCGAGCAAGTTTTGAGGGTTGTAGCTATCTTATGGATTTTTTGAAGACCGAGGCCCCTTTCTGGAAGAAAGAGGTGGCCGTTGATCACGAATCCTGGGTGGCTGCCAAGAACTCGGATGTTCGGGCCAAGCTGCGCTGGGCATCTGCAGATCACGCCATTGCCCAGGAGCCAGACCATCCAGATTGAAGGGGCCTATGGCATAGCGAATCAGTCGTAAGGTGGGCAAACCGACCGCTGCTGTCATGCGGCGTACCTGTCGATTTCTGCCTTCATGCAGGGTAATTCTTAACCATTGGGTGGAAATGTGAGCACGATAACGTACAGGGGGAAACCTGGGCCATAAACCCACCGGTTCGTTCATAATCTCGGCGTTAGCGGGCAGGGTCCATCCATCGTTAAGTAAAATTCCTTTTTGCAAGGACTGCAGCGCAGCCGTGTCAGCTTCGTGTTCAACCTGTACCCAATAGACCTTGGCCCATTTATCAGGCCCCGGTTGGGAAATCCTGGCTTGCCAGGGGCCGTGATCGGTCAGTAGCAGTAATCCTTCCGAGTCATAGTCTAGTCGCCCTGCGGGCACAACACGTGGAATGTCGATGAAGTCCTTAAGCGTAGATTTGTCATCGCTAGGGGAAAATTGACTCAGGACCTGAAAGGGTTTGTTCAACGCCAGCAAACGACTCAAGGTGTTACCTCGCAAAAGACTTGTGAATTACGGCATGGCTGCAAATTTCACCTTTCAACGAGCAGCCTGCCAGCAAAAAATGCATAAAACAAGGCTATACTATGGGCGCATAACTCGTCAAAAACGCCAATCAAGGGAGTACCACTCTGATGGGATACCAAAAGATCAAGGTGCCGGCTGATGGTGACAAAATCACTGTAAATGCCGACCTGTCCCTCAATGTTTCACATTTTCCCATTATTCCTTACATTGAAGGGGATGGTATCGGTGTCGATATCTCGCCTGTAATGATTAAGGTAGTCGATGCCGCCGTCCAGAAGGCTTATCGTAGTCAACGTGCCATTTCCTGGATGGAAGTGTACTGTGGGGAAAAAGCGACCCGTGTTTACGGGCCCGATGTCTGGATGCCAGAAGAAACGCTGGAAGCGCTGCGTGAATACGTGGTTAGTATCAAAGGCCCCTTAACCACGCCTGTGGGTGGGGGTATGCGTTCCTTGAACGTTGCCTTACGCCAGGAACTGGACCTCTATGTTTGCATGCGTCCGGTACGCTGGTTCGATGGGGTGCCTAGCCCGGTGCAACATCCTGAATTGACTGACATGATCATTTTTCGTGAAAACTCTGAAGATATCTATGCAGGCATTGAGTGGAAAGCAGACAGCCCTGATGCGTTAAAAATTATCAAATTTTTACGCGAAGAGATGGGGGTAACTAAAATTCGCTTTACCGAAAATTGTGGCATTGGCATCAAGCCGGTGTCCAAGGAAGGAACGCAGCGCCTTGTCCGTAAAGCGATTCAATATGCCATCGATAACGATAAGCCGTCAGTGACCCTGGTACACAAAGGCAATATCATGAAGTATACCGAGGGGGCTTTTCGCGATTGGGGCTATGAACTGGCGAAGGAACGTTATGGTGCGCAGCTGGTTGATGGTGGCCCGTGGATGTCTTTCAAAAATCCCAAGAACGGGAAATCCATCATCGTGAAGGACGTGATTGCTGATGCCTTCCTGCAGCAAATCCTGATGCGTCCCGCCGATTATTCTGTGATTGCTACGCTGAACCTTAACGGTGACTATATTTCTGACGCCTTAGCGGCAGAAGTGGGCGGTATAGGTATCGCTCCGGGTGCCAATATCGGGGGCTCCGTGGCCATGTTTGAAGCTACGCATGGCACGGCACCCAAGTACGCCGGATTGGACAAGGTCAACCCAGGCTCCATCATCCTCTCGGCTGAGATGATGTTACGTCACATGGGCTGGCCTGAAGCTGCTGATCTGATCGTTAAGGGTGTCGAAGGCGCCATCGAAGCCAAAACCGTGACGTATGACTTCGAACGTCTGATGCCTGATGCGACCTTGCTCCGTTGCTCAGAGTTTGGTGATGCCATCATCAAGCATATGGGTTAAGGATCAGGCGGTTGTTGTTTGCTCTCGATGAACCTGTGCTGTAATTTTGCAGCGCAGGTTCATAGCATGTAAGCCATGGTCGCGTACAACTTCATCAAATTCAACGGCTTGACCTGCTTTTAAGCTGCGGTAGCCATCCATCTGTATGTACGAATAGTGAACAAACAGGTCATCGTCACGCCCATCAGCACGAACAAACCCATAGCCTTTAGCATTGTTGAACCACTTGACGGTACCGGTCGTCATGTTACATCCTCCTTGAAATGTCGGTATAAACGGACTCCGGACTTGGAGTTACCGATGGTTAGTATTTCTGTGACCTCTGTCACTTTGTTGTAATTTCCGACAATTTGCGAAGATCTTGCATTGTATTCAGGCTGTCAAGACCCAAAATAGATAAAAGGTGCGGTGCATGTTGGTAGGTCAGTCCGCGATAATTTCAATTTTGCTACAAAACTGTTGCCATGGGGCCATGAGAAAATCTTCAGGTCTTGAACTAGTATGTCAAGAAGGGGAGCAGGAAGATCCCTGGTATGAGGAAGGGGTAACTGTTGAAAAGAATTTGCCTCAGTTGGCTCCTCCTCCGATGTACAAGGTTGTCTTATTGAATGATGACTATACTCCCATGGAGTTTGTGGTTGAGGTGCTTGAATCGTTTTTTGGATTGCAGCGTGAACAGGCTACTCGCATCATGTTGCAGATCCATCAGCAAGGGAGGGCCGCTGTCGGGTGTTACACCCGGGATATTGCAGAAACCAAAGCTATGCAGGTCATTGATTTTGCCCAGCAGAACCAGCACCCGTTGTTGTGCCAGGTCGAGCAGGCTTGAGAGAGGTAGGCAATCATGCTGAGCAAGGATCTAGAAGTCACTCTTAATTTTGCGTTCCGCGATGCTCGTGCCAAGCGGCATGAGTTTATGACCGTGGAACATTTGCTGCTAGCTTTGCTGGATAATGAATCAGCCATGCGTGTGCTGAAAGCGTGCGGGGCTGATGTGAGTGCCTTGCGTCGCGATCTGACGCATTTTATCGATGAAACCACCCCTTTGATTGCATCGCATGATGCTACCAAGGATACACAGCCTACCCTGGGTTTTCAGCGTGTTTTACAACGTGCAGTTTTTCATGTGCAGTCTTCGGGCAAGAAAGAGGTCAACGGCGCTAATGTGCTGGTGGCCATTTTCTCGGAGCAGGAATCCCAGGCTGTATTTTTCTTGAAGCACCAAGCCATCACGCGTATCGACGTGGTTAATTATATCTCCCATGGCATCGCTAAGGTGAATGATCCAGGCCAGCAGCAGGATCAACAGGATTCCAGTGACGAGGAGTCGGCCAGTGAAACGCCCTCTAACAGTCCTCTGGATGCCTATACCACTAACCTCAATGAACAGGCGAAGGCGGGGCGTATTGATCCTTTGGTAGGGCGTGACGAGGAAATTGAGCGGGCCATTCAGGTTTTATGCCGTCGCCGTAAAAATAATCCCCTTTTGGTAGGGGAGCCTGGTGTGGGCAAAACGGCGATTGCTGAGGGCTTGGCCTGGCTTATTATTGAAGGCAAGGTTCCTGAAGCTATATCGGGTTCTACCGTATATGCACTGGATTTAGGCGCCCTGCTGGCGGGCACCAAGTACCGCGGCGATTTTGAAAAACGACTCAAGTCATTGCTGGCGGAGTTGCGTAAGCAGGAAGGAGCCATCCTGTTTATCGATGAAATTCATACGATCATTGGCGCTGGTGCGGCTTCCGGCGGTGTCATGGATGCCTCCAACCTGATCAAACCCATGCTGGCTTCAGGCTCCCTCAAGTGCATGGGATCAACCACCTATCAAGAATACCGTGGCATCTTTGAAAAAGATCGAGCCTTGGCGCGGCGTTTCCAGAAAATTGATGTCAAAGAGCCCAGTGTTGAAGAGACTTATCAGATCCTTAAGGGGTTGAAATCGCGCTTTGAGGAGCATCATGGCGTGCGTTACGCTGACAAAGCCTTGCAGGTCGCAGCTGAACTGGCTGAACGTTATATCAATGAACGCTTTTTGCCAGATAAGGCCATCGATGTTATCGATGAGGCCGGAGCATTTCAGCGCTTGCAGGTTCCCAGCAAGCGTAAAAAAATCATAGGTGTCACGGAAATTGAGGAAATTGTTGCCAAAATAGCGAGAATTCCCTCGAAATCGGTGTCAGTCAATGATAAGGAAGCGTTACGCAATCTTGAACGTGATCTGAAAATGACAGTTTTTGGGCAGGATAAGGCTATTGATGTACTTGCCTCTGCCATCAAGTTGTCACGTGCAGGGCTGAAAGCGCCTGAAAAGCCTATAGGTTGTTTCTTGTTTGCTGGTCCTACCGGTGTGGGAAAAACCGAGGTTACTCGCCAGTTGGCAAAATCCCTGGGGATAGAGTTGCTGCGTTTTGATATGTCTGAATACATGGAGCGTCATACGGTTTCACGCCTGATTGGTGCTCCTCCGGGTTATGTAGGTTATGACCAGGGTGGTTTATTGACAGAAGCCGTCAGCAAACATCCGCATTGTGTTTTATTACTGGATGAAATCGAAAAGGCTCATCCTGATGTCTATAACCTGCTTTTGCAGGTGATGGATCATGGCACCTTGACCGATAACAACGGGCGTAAATCAGACTTCCGCAACGTTATCCTGGTGATGACCACCAACGCTGGTGCTGAAGCCATGAATCATGCGTCGATTGGTTTCGCTGTTCAGGATCATTCCACCGATGCCATGGAAATCATGCGCAAGATATTCTCTCCGGAATTTCGTAACCGTCTTGATTCAATTATTCAGTTTGAGTCGTTGAGTCAGAAAATTATTGAGAATGTGGTGGATAAATTCCTGGTTGAATTGCAGGCGCAACTGGATGATAAGCACGTTTTAATTGAAGTTGATCAGGAAGCCCGTTCATGGTTGGCTGAACATGGCTATGATAAAGCCATGGGGGCTAGGCCGATGAGTCGCCTTATTCAGGAAGAACTGAAGAAGGTGCTTGCTGAAAAGATTCTCTTTGGCGAGCTCGCTGACCACGGTGGTCGTGTCCATGTGACGGTCGAAGGCGATCATCTGCATCTAGACGTTGAGGAGACTGAAGTCGCTTGATGTTTTCTGCAGTAGGGGGGGGCGGCCACGCCCCAACCCTGCAAGCTAAACAGTGATGGTGTTTTCTGCTGGAATGTAAAACCTGCGTTAGTCAGCGGACGCGGTAAGTAATGCGTCCTTTGGTAAGGTCATAGGGTGTCATTTCCACCTTAACCTGATCTCCCGTCAAAATGCGAATATAGTGCTTGCGCATCTTGCCAGATATGTGAGCGGTCACGACATGCCCATTTTCCAGCTGGACACGAAACATGGTGTTGGGTAGTGTCTCGATGACGGTGCCGTCGAGTTCTAGGGTATCTTCTTTGGACATTAAGTCCCGACCTCCGGATGCTATTTTGCAAGAGGCGGTGATTGTGCATCAAAAAAGCTCTGGGGCAAAGGGGGCATCATGAAAAGAATGCTATTACTTAGCCATTAGCCATTCATCATGTATCAGCATCTCCATCGGACGGAATACCGATTTGTAACGCATTTTAGCCGATTGCTGTATCCAGTACCCCAAATACACGGCATGGTAGTGCATGCGACGGCACTCTTCGATTTGCCATAGAATAGCGAAAGTGCCTAGGCTGCGTGCCGCTTGTAGAGGTTCGAAAAAAGTATAGGTGGCTGACATGCCTTGCGGTAACCAGTCGCAAACGGCGACGGCTATCAAGGTGCCCTGAAGGCGGAATTCGATAAAACAGGTATCACTCCAGGCAGACTGAAGAAAGGAGACAAACTGATCGACGCTAGGAGGGAACATATCACCATCGGCATGCCGGTGGCGGATGTAACGGTCGTAAAGGTCATAACGCTCTTCCGTTAGTCCTGGCATGGTCGTCGAGACGTCAAGATCCTGATTCATAGCCCAGACCCGGCGTTGCGAACGATTGGGTTTAAATAAGGCTACGGGGATACGTACGGGTATACACGCCTGGCAGGGATGGCAATGCGGGCGGTAGACAAAATTACCGCTGCGCCTGAAGCCTAAATCACTGAGTTCACCGTAAAGAGCGGCTGACATCGTGGACTGAGGATCAGCAAATAGGGTTGAGGCCTGTCGATCATCCAGGTAGCTGCAGGCATGTTCTGCCGTACTATAAAACTTTAGTTCCCGCACTGAACTCATGTGGTTATCCTGAATCGGGATGCAAAACTGCCCCTAAATAATCATAGCAGGTCATTTTAGGATATTTCGTGTGCTCATGTATCCAGCTCAGCCCAGCGCAGTTCTCCTGTCCATGTCAAGTCCAGAGATTGTTGCATGGCGGCATGGATATACTGCAAAAACTCATGCCGGGGTAATAGGCTCCCTCCCAGGGTTTGCAGGTGGGGATTAGGCAGCTGGGTATCTATAAGCGGGCAGCCAGCTTTTTGTAGCCACCGGACTAGGAACACCAAAGCTATTTTAGAGGCATTGGGTGTGCGGCTGAACATGGACTCCCCAAAAAACATACGTCCCAGACAAACACCATAAATGCCGCCGATCAGTTCACCCTGTTCATTGAATACTCCCAGACTATGCGCAAAGCCTGCCCTATGTAAACGCATATAAGCCTCTTGCATAGCAGGGCCTATCCAAGTCTCGCGGGCATAGGTGCGGGGTTCTGCACAAGCCTGTATGACCTCAGCAAAACAGGTGTCGAGGTATACACGGTACCGGCTTTGACGAAGTGTCTTTCTTAAAGAACGGCTGATGATCAAGTCATTCGCCCATAAAACACCGCGTGGGTCAGGTGACCACCACAGTACAGGGTCACCTTCACCGAACCAGGGAAATGTGCCTTGTTGATAAGCATGTAATAACCAGGGAACAGAGAGTTCCCCTCCGGCAGCCAGCAAGCCCTGCGGATCTTGCAATGCATGATGTGGCAGGGGCAAGTCTCCGAGGGCATGGACCCATGGCAGCACAGGTCTCATTGAAAATTATCGAGATAACGTTCTGCGTCCAGGGCAGCCATGCAGCCCGATCCTGCTGAGGTAATAGCCTGACGATAGACATGGTCAGCGACATCGCCAGCGGCAAATACACCCGGTACGCTAGTGGCCGTGGCATGGCCATCCAGGCCTCCCTTAACCACGATATAGCCGTTACGGAGTTGGAGCTGATCAGCAAAAATATCGGTATTAGGCTTGTGTCCTATGGCGATAAATATCCCGGCCACATCGATGCGGCAGGTACTCTCATCGACGGTGGAACGCAGCAAAGCACCGTTAACACCGTTGTCATCGCCCAGGACCTCCTCAAGGGCATGGTTCCACAATACTTTGATACGGCCTTCCTTCTCGCGCTCAAAAATATGGTCCTGCAAGATTTTTTCTGATTTCAGTCGGTCCCGCCGATGCACCAAGGTGACATGTTCAGCAATATTAGAGAGATAAAGCGCCTCTTCAACGGCGGTATTGCCGCCGCCGATCACCATGACCTTTTGTCCTTTATAGAAAAAACCGTCGCAAGTGGCACAGGCGCTCACGCCACGGCCACTGAATTGTTCTTCACTGGGTAGGCCAAGATACTGAGCGGAAGCCCCGGTAGCAATGATGACAGCATCCGCTGTGTAAGTGCCGGCATCGCCATGGAGTTGTAAGGGGCGTGCAGAAAAATCGACTTTATGTATGTGGTCGAACAAGACCTCCGTACCAAAACGTTCGGCATGCGCCTGCATGCGTTCCATAAGTACAGGCCCAGTCAGTCCGTGCGCATCGCCGGGCCAGTTATCAACTTCGGTTGTTGTGGTCAGTTGTCCTCCTGCTTGCATGCCGGTAATGAGTAAAGGGTGCAGATTGGCTCGTGCGGCATAAACGGCGGCTGTATAGCCGGCAGGTCCTGAGCCCAAGATCAGCAAGCGGCTGTGACGCGTTGAGGTCATGAAAATCTCCACTGAAAATTGGGATTGATTATTCGTAGGTGATGATCCACGCTCACTATATCAAGAGCTGAATCGGTGTTCCAATATGAAAATCGGACTACCCAAAGAATGTAAAATCATGGAAGGGCGTGTTGCCTTGACGCCCGCCGCTGTGGCTAGCCTGGTTGCCGCTGGTCACGAGCTTATCGTACAGCAGAATGCTGGGGTATTGGCAGGTTATTCAGATCATGCCTATGGGCAGGCTGGAGCCAGTCTGGAGGCTGAAGCCTCTGAGGTTTACGCTCAAGCTGAGCTGGTTGTTAAGGTCAAAGAGCCGCAGTCACATGAGATTTCCTGGCTACGTTCAGATCATGTCTTGTTCTGCTTTTTGCATCTGGCGGCTGAACCTGCGCTTTTGGCGGGGCTATTACAACAAAAAACAACGGCAATAGCTTTTGAAACGGTGATGCTCTCCGGAGGAGCTTTACCCCTGTTAGCGCCTATGAGTCGGATTGCTGGTGCCTTAGCCATACCTCTGGGAGCGCAATATTTAACGTCAGTGGCGGGAGGACGCGGGGTATTGTTATCGGCCTTGCCGGGGTTGCCACGTGCTCATGTGGTGGTGCTGGGTGGTGGCGTCGCCGGAGGGCAAGCGGCCATGTTGGCGGCGGCCATGGGGGCAAGGGTGACCGTTTTTGATCGCAAGCCTGAGGTTTGGGATTACTTGTCGCGCCAGCATCCCGCTATAACTACCTTGTCGATAGAGGGTGGCGCTGTGGATGCGGCTTTAACAGATGCTGATTTGCTGATAGGGGCGGTCTTGTTGCCAGGTGCTAAAGCTCCCTCGCTGATCAGTCGTCAACAAGTGGCTGCTATGCAGCAAGGTTCAGTCATAGTTGATATTTCAGTGGATCAGGGAGGGTGTATTGCCACGACACGACCAACCACGCATGTCCAGCCAGCCTATGTGGAGGAAGGTGTTATTCATCTGGCGGTGACTAACTTACCGGGTATCGTTCCTCGTACCTCCACCGATGCGCTTTCTGCTGTTTTATTGCCGTATGTGCATCGGTTGAGCCAGACAGACTGGCGGCATGACCCGATTTTATGTGCAGCGATCAATGTGGAGGCTGGTCGGACGGTATTACCCGCGCTTCAAGGAACTATGTAAACGATTTTGACCCCGGCATTGATATGGGTGCTTTCAATATAACCCACCATACGCGGGTCATGTTCCACCATATGAACAATCTGGGCATCATCAGGAACATCATGAGGGGGTTGGCTTGCGCTGGTAAAGACCTGGGCAGCCCACCAGGCCCTGACCTGAGATTCTGTCATGTGACAGGTGTCCTGATAGAAATGTGCCCGTAAGGTGTGGCTGTTATCCAGAGGAATGACAGGTAGGCCATCGGGGAAAGTAAAAATCTTGCCCAGATAAATATTGCGAATATCTTCACGGTGTAGGCTATCTATCGGGTTATGGCGTGACACGATGACAACAGGTTCTGCATGGGACAGGCATGTTGCTGATAACAGCATTAATATCACGAAGGTAAAGGGTCGGTAATGCCACGTGCAATAGCGCATAGATGGCCCTCTCAAAATATAAAGTCCATGCCGACAGCGATCACATTAAAGCTTTGCGCGCTGGCGATAAAGGACGGTGTAGGATTGGCATAAGCACTTTCACTGCCTGCAGGTTTGCTGATGTGATCAATCTCCAGTTTGAAATCTATATTGGCCTGAAGGTCATAGCGTAAGCCGAATGATAGATTGGCCTGATTAATGGGGGCATCGAGTAAAGTATCTATGGCATTAATCTGAGCAACAACACTAGCTTGGCTGCTAGAGACCAGGCCAGGCAGCTGGTAGCTGTTGATATTCCAGTAGCGGGTGTACATGACATAGGGCGTCAGATTCTTCCACGTCCAGCCCAGTAGCATGTTATAGCCACGAACATCCTGTATCAGGGCTGTGTTTAGACGTCGGTTGACATATTCAGCCTGCAGTAACCAGGGATCATTGCGTAGGGTATAGGCGAGATCGAGGAAATCAGCCGTGATGCCTTGGCTAGGAGTTTGTGCATTAATCATGCTGGCACTTGAAACGCCTGATGCTGCCAGTTCACTCAAGGCGGCATGAAAGTTATCAAGTAAATTACTGTTGGCAGAAATTTGTGTTCTTGAATAGGCCACTCGCCAGTTCTGAAAGCCGCGGTCCAGTGACAGACTCAGGCCATTGGTGTGAAAGTGGTACTGGGTGACAGCTTCGGTGTAGTCAAAGATGCTTTGGTTTTGTATACCTGAGTCGAGGTTGATATGCCATAGCCAGTCACCTTCATGGAGGTGCCAGGTCAAATCAGCGCCATTGATATAGGCCAGAGGATTGGATAAATAGGTGTCAGGCAAGTGTAGACTCAGTCGTGAATATCCTATCTCTCGTGACTCTGACATCAGCAGCGAGTTGGTGGCCAGGCGACCAAAACGAAGCATCAGGTTGGGCAATGGGTGGTATTGCAGGTTGGCCCATTCGATATACGGGGTAGCTGAACCATCCGATTGTTGTCGCGAGACGACCTGAACGGTGGCATGGATACTGGTGCTCAAGTTGCTATCGGCTTGCACGCCGAATAAAGAATCAGTTTCGGCACTGCGCCGAGTGGTATAGCCTACACCGGTATTTTCCTGGACAGTTGATATGTAATCAATGCCCCGGTTGTTGTTCTGATCAATGGCCAGTGTGCCAAAACCTGAAAAATGTATAGGATCCTCAGCGATGGCTGAGGACTCCATCAACAATAAAAGGATTCCCACCAATATCCCTTTTACAAACACATTTCATCCTTGCGGCGCAGGCTAACCCTATCTCCATTTAGCATAACAGTAATATCCGAATCTGCCATTAAACGGCATACTGACAGGTATTCCGTGTTAAGCGCAGGGAACGTTATGGCAAAGTACAAGCATCGCGTTAGAATACCTGCCTGATCAGTAAGAAGAGTGTGTTGTGACCAAGGATGCCATGGTTGTTCAAGGTGTGGGTATAGGCAAGCGGTTGATCTGGGTAGAAGCTGCGCTTTGGTGGTTGGCGGCTATCTTGCTGATCATGGCTTTATTGACGCACAGCAATACGGACCCAGGCTGGACACATAGCGCCAGTGGTGCCTCGGTAACCAATGCCTTGGGGCTTGGTGGAGCCTGGGTTTCTGATGTCATGACGGCTTTGTTGGGTCCTGTCTGCTGGCTGATTCCAGTTTTTTTATTGCAAGCTCCTGTTCAGCGCATGAAAGGAGCACAAGCCAACAGAGGGCTATGGGTATTTCGCCTGCTCGGCCTGGGGGTTGCCCTGCTAGCACTGGCAGCACTGGCCAGGCTGCACTTTAAAGTACATGCTGATTTTCTAGTTAATGGTGCGGGTGGGTTGATTGGTGAATTACTGGGTATGGCAGGTTGGCATACCCTAGGATTGGCAGGTAGCTCGGTCTTGTTCCTGGGGTGTGCCTTGATCGGTATGGTGGTGGCCTTTGATATCGATGTGCTGCAGGTCACGGAGTGGGTAGGATGGCCCGTGCTGTGGGTCTTGGAGACCATGGCAAACGGGGTGATACGTCGTGTCCAACATATCCATAGGGCCTGGCAACAACGGCAGAAGTTGCGTCAGGAGTTTCGTGAACAGCAGGAACAATTTTCGCTGCACATCAGTAATCCGAAGGTGAAGCAACAACTGGCCAAGGAGCGTGAAGAGCCTAGACTGGGACAGATCAGTGCATGGGAAGAAACTCCAGTCACTATACCTGTGATTCCCATGACTTCATCAGCGTTACCAGAATCCGTTGCGCTGGTGATCCCGCCCAAACCTTTGCCTAAAAAAACATCGGCCAAGCCGCAACCTACCATCCATACAGCGGTCACGGCGCTGGAGCCTAGTTTGCGCGCTGAACGTGAACGACAATTTACGCTGTTTGAAGGACTACCTTCGAACTCGGATTTACCTGCCGTGAGTTTGCTGGATGCGCCAGATCATTCACGCAAGCGCGGTTATAGTCAGGAAGCCCTGGAAGGTTTATCCAGGTTGCTTGAGCTAAAACTGAAAGAGTTTAATGTCGATGCGGATGTCACGGCGGTGCAACCCGGTCCGGTGATTACCCGTTTTGAGATTCAGCCGGCTCCAGGTGTCAAAGTAGCCCGTATCAGCAATATCGCTAAGGATCTGGCGCGGTCTTTAGCCGTTATTTCTGTGCGGGTGGTGGAGGTTATTCCAGGTAAATCGGTCGTTGGCATTGAGATTCCTAATGAGAATCGTGAAATCGTTCGCCTGTCGGAGGTGCTTTCTTCAGCAGAGTACGATAGCCGTGAATCGCCACTAACCCTGGTGCTAGGTAAGGATATTGGTGGTCGTCCTGTGGTTGCAGATCTGGCACGTATGCCGCATTTATTAGTGGCTGGCACCACCGGTTCGGGTAAATCCGTGGGGGTGAATGCCATGTTACTCAGCATTCTTTACAAAGCCACACCGGAACAAGTGCGCCTGATTATGATTGACCCTAAAATGCTGGAATTGTCGGTATACGATGGTATTCCACATTTATTGACCCCCGTCGTCACGGATATGAAAGAAGCGGCTAATGCACTGCGCTGGTCTGTGGCTGAAATGGAACGACGTTACAAACTGCTTTCCAAGATGGGGGTGCGTAATCTCGCGGGTTATAACAAAAAAATCAATGAAGCCAATGAGGCAGGTACACCTATCCGCGATCCCTTGTGGCGACCGGAGGATACAGGGCTGCAGGATGAAGCGCCCTGGCTGACGGCATTGCCGTTTATCGTGGTCGTGGTCGATGAATTCGCCGATATGATGATGGTGGTAGGCAAAAAGGTGGAAGAACTGATTGCGCGCATTGCCCAGAAAGCACGTGCAGCAGGCATACATTTGATCTTGGCTACACAACGCCCTTCGGTTGATGTAATCACGGGTCTCATCAAGGCTAATATACCTACCCGTATTGCATTTCAGGTTTCCAGCAAGATTGATTCGCGTACCATACTGGATCAGGGCGGCGCTGATCAGCTGCTAGGGCAGGGGGATATGCTTTTTCTGCCCCCGGGTAGCGGCTTGCCTGAGCGCGTGCATGGAGCTTTTGTTGCCGATGAGGAAGTACACAGGGTGTGTGATCATTGGCGTTCTCGTGGAAGTCCTGAGTATATCGACGAGATCCTTGAAGGTAGTTATGAGGTAAGTGACTCAGGTCAAGGGACTGAAGGCGAGGAGAGTGCTGAACAGGATCCGCTTTACGATCAGGCGGTAGCGTTCGTCCTGGAAACACGGCGGGCTTCAACGTCATTTGTACAGAGAAAGTTCAAAATAGGCTATAACCGTGCCGCTCGGCTAGTTGAGGCTATGGAGGCTTCGGGAGTCGTTAGTTCCATGCAAAGTAATGGCCAGCGTGAAGTACTGGTTCCCCATCGTGAATAGGAGTTCCCTGATGAGATTTTCAGCTTGGTGGGTCGGTTTGAGTTTACTGGCCAGCACATGGGTACATGCCGATGAGCAGGCAGTACAGCAACTCAACCAGGCCTTGATGCATATCGATGATGCCAAGGCGCATTTCACCCAGCACATCATTGATACCCGAGGTGTGCGAGGCCGTGAATTCAGTGGCACCATGCAAGTTAAGCGTCCTGGGTATTTTCGCTGGGATACTCAGCAGCCCTATGCTCAGACCATAGTGGCTGATGGTCACAAGGTATGGGTCTATGATCCGGATTTAAACCAGGTGCTTATTGAAGCCATGGACAAGCAGGTGGGTAATACGCCAGCCTTGTTATTAAGTAGCAATACACAACAATTGGCTAAGAATTTTGAAGTCACCTCAGAACCGGTTCCCGCGGGTGAAGCCTCATTTTTATTAAAACCTAAATCCTCCGACGCGATGTTTGAGGCGATGCGTATCAAGTTTGCGCAAGGGGTGATTACTGAGATGCAGCTGAAAGACAGTATGGGTCAGAAGACACGTATTCAGTTTACTGAGGTTCATTACCATCAGGCGCTGGATACACATGTTTTTCAGTTCAAGATTCCCCAGGGCGCAGATGTTGTTCAACAATGATGCGGATGGTTTAGGGGGTGTCTGATTTATTTAGCATCACACCAATGCCTCCCCTGGCTGAGGCCCTGAGACCGGCCTTATTAGACGAGGTCGTCGGACAGACTCATCTGCTGGGTGAGGGCAAGACCGTAAAATCATTTATAAAACATAGACTTATAAAGATAATAGTGCAATTAATTGTGCTTCCCCATTGTTTTCAGGGGGGAAGCTATGGCTGATTTGTTCGCGCAAGATCCTGTACCACCATTAGCTGAAGCACTTCGTCCCAAGACCTTGGATGAAGTGATTGGGCAATCCCATCTGCTTGGTGAAGGAAAACCGCTGAGATTGGCATTCCAGTCTGGGAAACCTCACTCCATGATCTTCTGGGGGCCACCAGGTGTAGGGAAGACGACTCTAGCAAGATTGACTGCCACAGCATTCAAGTGTGAGTTCATTGCGTTATCGGCCGTGTTCTCTGGTGTAAAGGACATCCGTGGTGCAATGGAACAAGCTGAACAGAATTTGGCACAGGGTAAGCACACCATTCTGTTTGTGGATGAAATTCACAGGTTCAATAAGTCCCAACAAGATGCTTTGCTTCCCTATGCTGAAAATGGATTGGTAACGTTTATCGGTGCCACAACAGAGAATCCATCTTTTGAAGTTAATTCGGCCTTGCTGTCACGAGCTCAGGTATATGTGCTGAAGTCGTTGACTGACGATGAATTGAAGCTCCTGCTGAAACGGGCACATGAAAAGGTATTCCAAGAACTGGAATTTGACGATCTGGCCGTTGAAACCATCGTTGGCTATGCTGATGGGGATGCCAGAAGATTTTTGAACCTGCTGGAACAATGTGCAAGGGCTGCTGGTGCTTCTGGCATTACGAGAATTGATGCTGAATTCATCGGTAATGCACTCACACTGAATTCCAGACGTTTTGATAAAGGTGGCGATAATTTTTATGACCAAATATCAGCACTTCACAAATCGGTTCGTGGTTCAAATCCAGATGCAGCATTATATTGGCTGACTCGGATGTTGGATGGTGGTGCTGATCCAAGATATCTGGCGCGAAGAATAATCAGAATGGCTTGGGAAGATATTGGGTTAGCTGATCCAAGAGCGATGCAAATAGCAAATGATGCTGCAAATACCTTTGAAAGATTGGGAAGTCCTGAAGGTGAATTGGCACTTGGACAGGCAGTAATTTATTTGGCTGTAGCTGCGAAAAGTAATGCTGGATATATGGCATACAACCAAGCACGTGCATTTGTTAAAGATGATAAGAGTAGGGAAGTACCTGTTCATCTGCGGAATGCACCAACCAAGCTGATGAAGGAACTTGGTTATGGTCATGAGTATAGGTATGCTCATGATGAACCAAATGCATATGCTGCTGGTGAAACTTATCTTCCAGATGGAATGAAAGAACCTGGGTGGTATCAGCCCGTTCCACGTGGGTTGGAAATAAAGATTGCTGAAAAGCTCGCTCACCTGCGGAAGCTGGATCAAGAAGCAGGTAATTCGTAGATTCGGATCTCTCCGTACTCAGCGGGTGGCTGCTGCTTGCGCGGTCACCGGATCCTTGAATGTCATGGACCCCTGAAAGGATGAGGGTCTAAGGAAACACCAGGGTTTTAAGCACTTGCCAATTAAATCAAGGTCAATCAATCCGTGGAATTGAGAAAGTGCGGTGGTGTCCCGCCATCATGGTTCCTATGCCACGGATTCCCTTTAACGAGGGTAATCACGATGCCGTTTACTCATTGATATCGAGCCCATGACAGCCTAAAAAATCGGCAGTATTTTGTGTGTCAATTTGCTAGTCTTGTTGCGCAGCGTGCGATGATGGTGTTCTTATCTGTGTATGGAGCTTACAGGATAGTTATGCATTCAATGGAAAAGAATCGACTGGAGGCCTTCAGTGACGGTGTCCTGGCCATCATTATCACGATTATGGTGCTGGAACTTAAAGTCCCTCACGACCAGAGCATCGCCGCTTTGGTTCCTTTATGGCCCACCTTGCTAAGTTATGTGCTGAGTTTTGTTTATGTCGGAATTTATTGGAATAATCATCATCACATGATGCAGGTTACGCATGGTGTCAATGGTGCTGTGCTTTGGTCAAATCTGCATTTGTTGTTCTGGTTGTCGCTGTTGCCATGGACGACAGGATGGATGGGGGAGAATCATTTCACTCGCTGGCCGACTCTGGTTTATGGAGTGAATTTACTCTTGTGCGCGGTCGCTTATTTCATTCTGCAAACGACGTTAATTCGGCTACAAGGCCCTGATAGCCTCTTGGCTCGGGCGATAGGTCGAGACTGGAAAGGTAAATCTTCACCAATAATGTACCTATTGGGTATTGTGGCAGCGTGGATGGATGCTCCCCGTTTAGGCATATTGTTTTTTGTCGTGGTGTCTCTGCTCTGGTTGGTGCCAGACCGCCGCATGGAAAGAGTGCTTTCAGAGCCTTCGAGACACGTTTAAGTCCATGGGTATCGTGCCACAGTTCATTGGGTAGGCTGAAAGTGAAAAGCCTGAACATAGGCAGTCAACTGCACTAAGGCATGTTGGTTTGGGCTATCATGAACGCTTTGAAAGTTGGGAAATAAAAGGATATAGCATGCTGGACCCCAAACGGTTACGTACCGATATCGAAGTTGTGGCTGGACGCTTGCGTTTGCGAGCGATGGAACTTGATGTTGTTCGCTTCCAAACCTTAGAAGAGCAACGCCGTCAGATTCAGACTGAGACGGAGTCGCTGCAGGCTGAACGTAACCGTGGTTCTCGCGAAATTGGCAAGTTACGTGCTCAAGGTGTGAATACCGATGCTCCTATGCAACGCATGCAGGTCATCAATGATCGTTTAGCAGGTCTTGCTCAACAATTGCAAGAGGTGCAAAACGACCTGGAACAGTATCTGCTGAGTCTGCCCAATCTCCCTCATGACAGTGTTCCCGCGGGGCAGAGTGAGGCTGATAACGTTGAAGTGAGGCGTATCGGTGTACCGAAGCCCATGGCTTTTAAAGCCAAGGATCATGTTGATCTGGGTGAAGCCATGGGCTTGCTGGATGCGGAAGTCGCCGTCAAACTGACGGGCTCTCGTTTTACGGTGCTGAAAGCGGGTTTAGCTCGCATGCATAGGGCTTTGATTCAGTTCATGCTCGATATACATACCCAAGATCATGGTTATGAGGAAGTTTATGTTCCTTATCTGGTCAATGCTGATAGTTTACGGGGCACAGGTCAGTTACCCAAGTTTGCCAATGATCTTTTCAAGCTGGCAGGCGACAAGCCTTATTATTTGATACCCACGGCAGAGGTTCCTGTGACTAACCTCGTTCGTGATACTATTCTGGACGAAGCTGATTTGCCACGCCGTTACGTCTGTCATACTCCGTGTTTTCGTTCTGAAGCAGGCAGTTATGGCCGAGATACCCGAGGTATGATACGTCAGCATCAGTTTGAGAAGGTTGAGCTGGTGCACATGGTTCGGCCGGAAGATTCCTATGCGGCTTTAGAGGTCTTGACGGGTCATGCAGAAGCTATTTTACAACGTTTAGAGCTTCCATATCGTGTAGTGAGTCTCTGTGGCACTGATCTGGGATTTTCCTCAGCTAAAACCTATGATCTCGAAGTCTGGTTGCCGGGTCAGGAAAAGTATCGGGAAATTTCTTCATGTTCCAACTTTGAAGATTTCCAAGCACGACGCATGCAGGCTCGATGGCGCCCTGCCGGTGGTAAACCTGAGTTGCTGCATACCCTTAACGGTTCTGCTTTGGCCGTAGGGCGTACACTGGTGGCCATTTTAGAAAATTATCAGGATGAGGGCGGGCGTGTGGCCATTCCTACGGCCTTGCAACCTTATATGTCAGGCATGCGAGTGCTGGAGTAGGCGTGGACTATTTACCCCTTGCCCTACGACTCACGGGCCAACCGGTGTTATTGGTGGGAGGAGGGCAGGTAGCTTTACGCAAGGCTCATCTGCTGGAGAGGGCTGGGGCCTGTATTCATTTGGTTGCACCCGAGATTTTGCCAGAGTTAGCCAATCTTTTGTGTACCGATGCACGACATAGTTTGCTGCAGAGAGTATTTCAGACTCAGGATCTATCAGCTTGTCGCCTGGTGGTGGTGGCAACTGATGATATGGAACTAAATAAGTCGATTGCCCATTTGGCGCAACAACAGAATCTACTGGTTAATGTAGTCGATGCACCGCAATGGTCCAATGTTATTTTTCCGGCGATCATTGATCGATCACCGCTACTGATTTCCATCACCTCATCAGGAGAAGCTCCTGTTCTGGCGCGGATGCTGCGTGAACGTCTTGAGTCCGAGTTGCCTACCGCCTATGGGCAACTGGCTCGTTTAGCAGGATCTTTGCGGGATCGTGTTAAAGCACACCTGCCCACCTCTGTACAAAGGCGTCGCTATTGGGAAAAAATATTGCGTGGGCATTTTGCTGAGTTGGTTTTTAATCATCGCAGTGACGAGGCGCTGGACGAAGCTGAAGCTGTCTTACAGTCAGGTATAAGTACGCAGGGGGAGGTTTATCTGGTAGGTGCTGGACCTGGTGATCCTGAGTTGCTGACATTCAAGGCCTTGCGCTTAATGCAACAAGCTGATGTCATTGTCTATGACCGCCTGGTGAGCCCCTCCGTCCTGGATATGTGTCGACGAGATGCTGAAAGGATTTATGTGGGTAAAGCCAGACAAGATCATGCCTTGCCCCAGGAGCAGATCAATGATTTGCTGGCCCGCTTGGCGAGTGAGGGCAAGCGTGTTTGTCGGCTTAAAGGGGGTGATCCCTTTATTTTTGGTCGAGGCGGCGAAGAAATTGAGCATTTAGCACGTCATGGTTTAGCGTTTCAGGTGGTGCCAGGGATCACCGCTGCCAATGGCTGTGCAGCTTATGCGGGAATTCCCTTAACACATAGGGATCACGCCCAGTCCGTGCGCTTTTTGACAGGCCACTTGCGTGATGGTTCCGTGGATTTGCCCTGGCCAGAGCTTATTCATGAGAAACAGACCTTGGTGATCTATATGGCCTTGGTAGGTTTACCTGAAATATGCCAGCGTTTGGTGGCACATGGTATGCGTCCTTCTATGCCTATAGCCCTTGTCGCACAAGGTACACAGCCCGGTCAGAAAGTTGTCACAGGAACCTTAGAAACTATCGTTGAGCAGGTTAGGCTTGCTCAGTTACATGCTCCTACCCTGACCATTGTGGGTGATGTGGTGAAGTTACGAGAACAGCTAAGTTGGTTTGATTAAAGCCATTTTCTCGTAATTGATTGAAGGTTCATGGTGCTGTAGCTGTTATCGATATTTGATATCATGACTGCTGTCTATCTCCATGTAATTAAAGACAATATTTTATTTTTTCAGATGAATCAGGTTACTTTTTAGGCAATCAAATGCGAACTTCATCACAAAGCCTTGTGAAGCAGCGCAGCAGGTTTATGCTAAGGGTGTACGCCCGATTTAACGGAGGATGTCATGTTGATGAGCACTGAAACTGAAGTGAACTATGGACACCCGATTAGTATGATGGACGGGTGGAGGCATTTGGAGGGCAGGGCTTTTGTGTTGGGCTTGCCCAATGCCTTGGGTCAGCATATTGTTACTTTGGGCGATAAGCGCTGGCAAATTGAGCATGGTGGTGCCCAGGCTGGGGATCGTGTCAGAGTAACGCGGATGATGGATGAAGTATTGATCGTCGAACGAGTAGCCTAGGTCTAAAGTCAAACCTGACAATTTTCACTAAAAAAGTACGGGTCCCGTGAGGGCTCGTTTTTTTGGTGCACCCAGCATAGGCGCACTCTTGGGGGTGGAAGTCCCGCCGCAAGTTGATCACAGTGAACGAAGTGAAGAGCAACTGCATGATACAGGGTGTAGATACGGCGGTTGTGCCGTGAAGGAGTGCATTTTTACCCTGGGAGATCTCACATCCGATTCGTACACTTTGCCATGAGGCCATAAAAGAACTATATTCAGTCCTTGTCAAATCTGGAGCACGGCTATGCGCTACTCATCACAAGTCAAGCCAATCAGCTACCTCAAAGCCAACGCTGCCGAGGTTCTGACTCAAATCGCCGAGCAGCGTGAGCCTATGGTCATCACCCAAAATGGTGAAGCCAAAGCTGTCTTGCAGGACATCGCTTCGTTCGAAGAGACGCAAGCAACCCTGGCCATGCTAAAGATCCTCGCGCTGGGCAATCAGGATGTAGCCGCTGGCAAAGCCAAGCCTGTAGCTGACGTAGTTGCCCGCCTTCGCGCCAAACAGCACTCAGTCTGATGGCAGGTATATCGGCCAAGTTTGAAGTCTTGCTCACCGAAGGGGCGGAGCAGGACTTGGAGGCCATCCACGACTATATCTCTGAATTCGACGGCGAGGCTAATGCCAACTATGTGTTGGAAGGGTTAATGGACGCTGTGGAGAGTCTGTCGAAATTCCCGGAACGCGGTAGCTATCCGAAGGAACTGGTTGGCCTTGGGATCAAAGAATACCGCCAGACCTTTTTCAAGCCTTATCGCGTGATCTACCGTGTCACAGGCAGCCAAGTCATTATTTACCTGATTGCTGATGGGCATCGTGATATGCAGTCAGTGCTGGCAAGAAGGCTGTTAGGCGTATAGACACTCCGTATATTGAAGCATAACGTGTGCTATCCTTGACATCCTCCCCTCCCTCAGCTGATGGCTGCCGCTTACGCGGAAAGGGAGTAGATTCCTTCTGCAAGACGCTCATGTCCAATCCTTAGACCCCAATATTTTCAGGGGACGCGAGAATGTTGGTGGCGGCATTGATGTCGCGATCGTGGAGTGTACCGCACTCCACACATCTCCATTCCCTTATTCGTAATCCTTCCTGACCCCTAGGGCCAGTGCGCTTTTTACAGCAACTGCAGGTTACGGTGGTATGGGCTTCGTTAACGACTTCATAGACTACGCATGCATGATTACATTTGTATTCCAGCATAGTCTTGAACATGCCCCAGCCCGCATCCAAAACCGATTTTGCCTGGTTGGTTTTGACGAGCTTGGAACTGGATACGTTGCCAACGAAAATGGCTGCATTC
>JAJZHP010000014.1 GCA_021804355.1 Pseudomonadota bacterium
TGGGACAGGCCATAGCTGTCCCAGACCTTGTAATGCTGGCCGTTGAAGTAGACCTGACCATGCTTCCACTGGGCTGCACCGGTATTGACTGGGATCCAGCCCAGTGAACGGTGAACACCCGAAGACTTGCGCCATGACAGCTTGGATTTCTTAAATTGTTTTCGCCGTGTCACATATTCAGCCGCAACCACTTGGACGGTTTGTGAATGAAGTCCCAGTTCCTTGGAAGCGCCTGTGGTGTAGGCGTGCATATCGAAGGCGGAAAGGAATTTGCCTCGTTCCCGTATGCTACGACTGGACAACTCATTCAGGTAATTCCAGACAAAGTTCACCGCCCTTGCTTGTGCTGCAAGAACCTTGGCGTGTTTGTCACGCACTCGAACTTTTAGGGTCTTGGTTGCCAACGTATCAATCCTCTTGATACTGTTATTATAGGCAGCTCAAAACAAGCAGTCAACGACATGCTTATATCCTCGCCATGAATGGCGGGGTTTTACGCACAAACTGATAAAAATAGCGTTTGCTATTTAAAAAGTTCGTTCGCAAAGCCCACCTTTCTGTCTTTTCAACGATAGGAACAGACTAGGAGGGCCATGCAACGAAGCCCTCAGCGTGTCCCAACTAGGTATTGACCAAAACCTCTACTCGCAGCACTTCCTCCTCAACACCTATAATACGCACACGTTCACCTGCCTTCGCACAACCGTCAGGGATGACGTACCGATGTTCCCCCATGACCAAGGTAAACTCTCCGTGTGTATTGGCTCGACCCACCACAAAAACCCTGCCTACCACGTCCTGCCTAGCTTGCTGCAACATTGACTGCATATGAATTTCACCTAAATAAGACAATGTTTCTTTCAACTCATCGTCAGGATACTTCTGCACCTAGTATTTCCCTGCCGTGAATCAGAGCGACCTAGCAAGGCATCATACACCCGGAGATGAAAACATACCTGCACATAGCCGCAATACCGTAACCAGCTAACTGTCATTTTAGTTCCAGAGAAATGGCTAGAAATAGATGGGTGCTCAGATCTATTGCTTCAAAACGGGAACGATGACTATCTCCGCTTCTCTATTCCCTTGAAGAACAGGAATACCTTATTCTCCAAAAGTCTCAGGGAGGTTGTAAATCTTACGTTAAAATCTAAGTAGCCTATACCTGATCGGCATTCCCCTTAAACACCCATAGCGATGCCCTCATGAAGCCACGTCCATCTTCTATCAAGGATCTGCTCGGTCTTGCTTGGCCCATATATATTGCGCAGATGGCTATGATAGCTAACAGTATCATCGATACCGTCATGGCTGGCAGGCTGTCTGCATTTGATTTAGCGGCTGTGGGCATAGCAGCCTCTATACAGACAACGCTGCTCATGTCCTTGACGGGCATTCTACTGGCACTTCCTCCTCTCATTGCCCACCTCCAGGGCTCAGGACAGATGCAGGCCATCGGGCGTGAGATTCACCAAAGCCTATGGATTTCCCTAGCACTCAGTGTACTGGGTATAGTGTTGTTGCGCTGCCCCGGTCCATTCATTCAACTGTCACATCTGCAACCTGTCGTAGAACTCAAGGTACGTGCCTACCTTGATGCTTCATCATGGGGTGTGCCTGCCATGTTGCTGTTCAGAGTCTTCGGTGGCCTTTTTACGGGCATTGCAGAGCCCCAGATCGTCATGCACCTTACCCTATTAACCCTGGCACTTAAATTCCCCATGAACGCCCTATTCATGTACGGATGGCTGCACCAGCCTGCCTTGGGTGCCGCTGGCTGTGCCTGGGCTACATCCCTGCTTAATTGGCTGGTCGCTCTTGTTGCTTGGAGCTGGTGCCTCACTCGCCCCCGGTATGCCGTATTCATGCTTTCACGGCGTCTGTCTCCACCCGACTGGGCGGCTATCCTGATATTTCTGCGTATTGGTCTGCCCATAGCCCTGACTTTCATCGCCGATCTGACAGCCTTTACTTTCATGGCCTTGTTCATTGCCCGGCTAGGTCCGATCATGTCCGGAGCACACCAGATCGCGGCTAACTTGGTCGTCATTGCCTTCATGTTGCCTCTATCACTGGGCAATGCCGCTACGGTTCTGGTAGGAAAAGCCATGGGAGCCAACCAGCCACTTCTGGCTAGGAATATCTGTCAACGCGCTCTTGGCCTGGGAATTCTGCTAGCCCTAGCCGTTAGCCTCACGCTCTGGAGCTGGGCACCACAGATCGCAGCCCTCTATAGCTCAGATGAGCAAGTCAGAGCGGCAGCCATCCCGCTGATTATGATGGTGGGTTGGTATCATCTGGCCGATGCCCTGCAAGCAGTAACAGTCAATGCTCTGCGGGGTTACCAGCGTACTGCCATACCCATGTTGATCTATAGCCTGGGGTTATGGGGATTAGGTCTGGGCGGAGGGTTTGTGCTGGGATTAACCCCCTGGTTAGGGCCAGCTCGCGGCGCAGCCGGGTTTTGGCTAGCTGCCGTGATTAGTCTGACTCTGGTAGGATGCTTGATGACCATCTATCTTCATCATATCAGTCAGAAAGAAATCTCTCATCGTCCGCTAGATCACCCATGTTGATAGCAGATACACTATTTAGCTGGTCCGAGAACTGTTTGCATTTATACAGCATGACGTTTACCGACATGGGCGAGGTCTGATTCGTTCCCTTCTTAGAGGCAATACGCCTAGGCATCCGGTCAATAGCGCACGTGATACTTTCCCACCTCATGGGTACAGATGCTTGGAACAACTTGCCTGACGTGTATCAGAAGAAGATGTACGAGAATGCCATCGACGAGGGCCGCAAGGCCGGACGCGCGAGGCCTTGACACCGGAACAGCGGATCTATGCCGACCTGCAGGCGGAACTAAGTAGACACCGATGGAAGAAATGCCAGGGAGGACATGCTAGACATCAGTGAGCATGAGCCTTTATGTACTGCTCACAGCGATCAGAGACCACGAATCTTATTATTGCACGCACATTGTCAGAACAAGTCTTAAAAACGATCCTGGACAGAAGTTCGGGGCCCTGTCGCAAAATCATGCCGCCCACTAGTTCATCTATGAATGACTGAGTGACCTCAACCGAAGAAAAATCGAAGACGACCTGCTGCCCCTGCGCAAGTATCTCCTCTGCGTTATGGCGCAACGGCAACGCAGACGCACGAGCCCCGATGAAATGCCCATCAGCATATTCGCTTATGGTAATCTGAGTCCGCATGGCTGAAATTCTCCCTGTCTGCTGAATATAGCTGAAGATATCTGGAAGTGGAAGCGGCGCTCTTTTTTACTCAAACTGGATTCCTGGGATATCCTGATTATCTCGTGGGAAGTATTTGCGAAAATCGACAGACGAGAGAAGATCCCGTTTAAGCTCCACAGAAACGGCAACACCTTGCCACAAACCCCCATCATCGAGGTAGTTACCGCTTTCTTCATCCGAACGGTACACGGCGTCCCCGCTAACTATGATAAGTCGCCCTTTCGTTCCATCAGCGATACGGCGCGTTGTTGTTAAACCAAGACCTTCGTTCACAGAATCAGCGAAACCCAGAGCAACTTCCCTGTTGCAACTTACCTTTTCCAAAAGGGACGCTTTGATGGCATCCAGATGAGAGTTCAAGCCCAAATTCTTTTGGTTTTTAAGTGTTTCCCAGATGCCGCACCCATTATCAGCCACAGCCAAGACAGCGGTATCAGCCTTGGGGTAGTACTGACAAGCGACCCAGACATTAGCGTGTACATACCCGTGCCGGCGAGAATGCGTCAGGGCATTCTCAAGCAACTCATTGAGTGCATACCGGATGGGCTCGATTATCTTATCCTGTGGGCTTCGCCCGCTTACATCTTCAGGCATGTTGTCAGCTCCCCCTCGCGAAAAAAACCGAGTAATGCTCTAGCCAACCGACTGGATGTACCTTCGACGGAACTAGGATTGCTCAGCATCGTGAGCTCAACTAGCGAGTTGCTCCTATCGTGACGCCGTTGATGAGAGGACTTTTGATTAATAAACACAACGCCAGGGAATCCATCCATCCTCTGAAGGTATTCTACAGCAGTGGTGATCGCGCCCGAGACCTCAACGCTACGTTTATCCCTTTGTTGGATCATATGTAGCGTAGATCCGAGCATGGCAATACCTAATGGGTCCACGAAAACAAGGGAACTCGCATCTATCTTCAAGTCACCTTCGGAAAACAACATGGATTGGCAGGTATCTACAACCATACCTGGGTTCTTAGCGCTGAGGTATCGCGGAAAAAGGACTTTGCTGTTCAACGGTACACCCCTCCATGGGCTTGAGGCAGAATCAGCCTCACCAATAGCTACGGTATATATCTATCAGCGTTGAGCACATGGATCTCTTCAAGCATGACGTAGACATCGGATATCCCATCACAAACAGGGCAGTTATCTCTGTCAAATGTCGTGTGTGAATCCCACGACTCAGGCTTGATCCATAGAATGCGGGCATAGCATGACAATCGCGTAACGTATTCTTGACATTCAATAGTTACGCCATAAAGCAAAAAAGCCATGTTTTTCATGGCTTTGCGTGTTTATTTTGGATCTTTTTGGACTTCTTTGAACGAACA
This sequence comes from Pseudomonadota bacterium, assembly GCA_021804355.1. GTDB lineage: Bacteria > Pseudomonadota > Gammaproteobacteria > Pseudomonadales > Moraxellaceae > JABEVH01. The sequence continues at coordinate 4,597 of JAJZHP010000014.1, forward strand.
ACTGGCGGAGAGGGTGGGATTTGAACCCACGGTAGGGGAGACCCCTACTTCGGATTTCGAGTCCGACCCGTTCAGCCGCTCCGGCACCTCTCCGCACGAGGGCAGCAAAGATACATGCTCTGCTGCCTTTAAACAAGCCTTTTGGCTACAGAGGAACGTCATCCACGGTATCTGCAGCCGTCTGAATGGCTGAGTTACCCGTATTACCTGCTACCGGAATGATGGAAACAATAGCCCCGACAAGACGCATAGGCACCGTCACCAGCTTGGTCAGCACGCAACCATTCAGGCTAAGGGCCAGCAAGGCCATGACGCCACCACGAACCAACCAACGTTCAACTTGTTTGCTCTTCATCATGACTCATTCCCTCTATGTTTGATGACCCGAAAAATTCTTCCAAGTTTTTCAATCAAACTTGATACCTAAACGATGACCCACTTCTTCGTAGGCCTCAACTACCCCGCCTAAACCTTGACGGAAGCGATCCTTGTCCAGCTTTTTACGGGTTGCCTTATCCCAGAGGCGGCAACCGTCAGGCGAAAACTCATCACCCAGCAAGATCTCACCATGAAACAACCCAAATTCCAGCTTGAAGTCAACTAGCATCATGCCCGCTGCATCAAACATGTTAGCTAAAACATCATTGACTTGCATGGATAGCGCTTGCATACGAACCAGTTGCTCATGCGTTGCCCATCCAAAGGCTAGTGCATGAGCTTCATTGATCATAGGATCTCCTAAGGCATCACTCTTAAGAAACAGCTCAAAGGTGGGGGGATGCAAAGGCAAACCCTCTTCAACACCTAAACGTTTGACCAGCGACCCCGCCGCATAGTTGCGCACCACACACTCAACAGGAATCATCTGCAGACGTCTAACCAACGACTCGGTATCTGACAACTGTTTTACCTGGTGAGTAGCTATACCGGCCTGCTCCAAACGCTGCATGATGTATGTGTTAAAAATATTATTGACCTTACCCTTACGCGCCAACTGTTCAAGTTTTTGACCATTAAACGCCGAGGTGTCATCCCTGAACTCAATAATGAGGTAGTCAGAGTCTGGGGTCGCAAATACAGATTTTGCTTTGCCGGTATACAGCAGTTCTCGCTTTTCCACAGTAGCTCTCCTCAATCGGCGGACTTGGGCCAGGCCGCCATAATTTTTTGCAACAAAACTCGACTGCTATCAGCAGGCGCCATGCTATCTGCATTCTTTTGTACAGCCAGCTGCCAGGAATCCACGCCACGCACTAACTTCAGCTGGCCTTGATCATTAGCCTGACCTTTCTTACTCTTACTCTTTTTGCCCGAAACCTGCCCTAAGTAAACTAGGGCAAGCTGACGATTGCGGTCACTGGTGTGTATATGAGCCAGAGTCAGAACATTCTGCAACTCATCCCAAATCTGGTCAAAACCTGCACCGCTGATCGACAGTATGGGAAAACCATTACCATCCTCCGTCATACCCAGCACCCACTTGAAACTACCCAGTTTGGTTCCTGATCCAGAACCGTTGAGCTTGAGTGGAATCGGAGGCGGAACCGCATCATTCTCGGTACTTACCCACGTGGTTTTGGCGGTGGCACCCACGGGAGCCTTGATATCAGGAATGGGGTAAAGTTCCTGAGCTGGCCGCATCGTAATTCCTGGCGGCACCACTATGGGTTTTGCTGACTCAGCGGTACGATAAGGGTCATCGTGTCTTAGCCAATGACAACCCTGCAACATAACCAGAGCCAGCCCTACGACGACATAACACGATAAGCATTGCTTCACAAAAGACCCGCCTGTTGTAATGCTTTAGCCACCACCGGCTGTGCTGATTCAGACAACCAGGTCAGTGGCAGGCGGATACCTGTATCAATACGCCCCATGGCATGCAAAGCCCATTTGACCGGGATAGGATTGGATTCCACAAACAAATCACGATGCAGCGCACGCAAAGGTGCATCCCAACGCTCGACACCTTTAATATCCCCTAACATAGCTGCCTTACATAGCTCTGCCATGGCATGCGGAGCGACATTGGCTGTTACCGAGATATTGCCCTGGGCTCCCTGCAACATCAGTTCACCCGCTGTGGCATCATCACCCGAATAAACTGCCATACGTCCCGCCAAAGCGTGGATAAGCTCAGTCCCTCGTCGTATATTGCCTGTAGCATCCTTAATGCCGACAATATGAGGTACTCCCGCCAGACGCAAGACCGATTCATTGGTCATATCCACCCCTGTGCGGCCAGGTACATTGTACAAAATCTGCGCAACCGGAACCCGTTCAGCAATGGCACAATAGTGTCTCACTAGTCCCTCCTGGGTCGGCTTATTGTAATAAGGGGTCACCAACAAACAGGCATCGACGTTAAGTTTGGCAGCCGACTCAGTCAATTCTATAGCCTCCCGGGTGCTATTAGCTCCGGTGCCGGCAATCACTTTGATCTGGCCTGCAGCAGCTTCCATGACCAAAGCAATGACACGCAGATGCTCAACAACATCCAGCGTTGCCGATTCGCCCGTCGTGCCCACGGCCACAATAGCATCCGTGCCCTCATGAACATGCCAGGCGACCAGTTGGCGTAACGCTTCCTCATCCAAGCTACCATCAGCCTGCATGGGCGTTACTAATGCCACCATACTGCCTCGGATCATCAAACCTGCTCCAGTTTCCTTAAAGATGTAATCTTAGCGGTCGCAGCCTTGCCAAACAAGCACAGACTGATCAGGATCAGGATATCTTGCAACAAGTTGATGGATGCTAGATTAAACTTCTAGCATTTTAGACACGGGAGATTACCGATGAGTCACCGTACCTATCTAGCCCTGAACGGCCTGCACTGCGCAAGCTGCGTACAGCGTGTGCAAAGCGCATTGGCTGCTGTTCCTGGTGTTGAACAAGCGGTCGTTAACCTAGCAGACCGTAGCGCTGAAGTGCGCGGCGTGGCTGATGAGACAGCTCTGTTATCTGCTGTTGTGAAAACCGGATACCAAGCATGGGTGGTCCATGACCCTCGCGAAGCGCTGCTGACACAAACACGAGAGGCGCGTACTGAGTTTCTGACCAAGTTAGCGCGTACAGCTCTAGGTTTGATATTTGGTTTGGGCTTGATGTTACGAATGCCGCATATCCCTGATATCCCCCTGATCTGGAATGAACAGCGATTTGACTGGTTACTTTTGACCCTAATTACCGGAACCGTGATGCTGCTAGGTGGATGGCACTTCTACCGTGGTGCCTGGAAAGCGATGCGCTCAGGCTCCACCACCATGGATACCCTGATCAGTCTGGGAACATTGTCCGCTTATCTATACTCCTTGACCGTAGTCCTTTTCGCCAATGCGTTTCCGGCTGACGCCAGACACCTCTACCTGGAAGCGGCCGTCATGATCATTGCCCTGGTCAATCTGGGCTCGCTTTTGGAAACCCAGGCTCGACGCAATGCTCAGGCAGCCATACGTGAATTAATCGCCCTACAACCCGATGAAGCTACCGTACTCAATGAGTCCGGCGAACAATTGATGGCCATCAGCCTGATTCGCCCGGGCGATCATCTGCTGATTCGTCCCGGCGAACGTATCCCAGTTGATGGCCAGGTACTCTCAGGGCAGTTGCATGTGGATGAATCCATGCTGACGGGTGAATATCGTCCTGTTTTGAAACAAAAAGACAGTACCTTGCATGCCGGTAGCCAGAATCTGGCAGGTTCAGCGGAAGTCGAGGTGTCTCATATCGGTGAAGAAACGGCGCTCGCTGAAATTATCCGCAGGGTGCGTGAAGCGCAAAATGCCCGCCCTCCTATCGCCAACCAGGTTGACCGGATTGCTTCTATCTTTGTTCCTGCCGTCATGGCGATTGCGTTGTTGACGCTGTTAACCTGGCTAATTTTTGGACCATCCCCTCATCTCACCCATGCTTTGGTTGCTACCGTCTCGGTACTAATAATCGCCTGCCCCTGCGCTCTAGGCTTGGCGGTTCCCATGTCCATCATGATGGCCTCCAACCTAGCCTCCCGCCATGGCATCCTGATTCGTGACGGCGTAGCCTTACAGATGGCCAGTCACCTGACTACCTTGATTTTTGATAAAACCGGTACGCTGACCGAGGGACGAGGCTCCGTCAACCATGTGGAAATCTGTAATGGCTATGATGAGCCCCAGCTGCTGGCATGGGCGGCAGCTGTTGAACACAACTCTGAACATGCCTTTGCTCAGGCCATCCTGCGCCGCGCTCGCCAGACGGGGGTGACTGTGCCTACCTGCAGTCATTTTCTGTCGGTAGCAGGAAAAGGGATACAGGGTATGGTCGATGGCCACCTTATCGTCATCGGCAATGAAGCCATGTTGCAGGATTCCAAGGTAATCCTGGATCCTGTTAAGCATTTACTTATGCAATGGACCCAAGCTGGCATCAGCCCCTTGCTGATGGCCGTAGACGGACAGCTGGCAGGAGCATTTGGTATCGCTGACACTATTCGTCCTGATGCGCGCAGAGCCTTAGGACGCCTACGTAAGCTAGGCATACAAACCATGTTGCTCAGTGGCGATCACCAAGGACCTACCGCGAGCTTGGCCGCAGAGCTAGGTATCGAGACTTACTGGGGTGGCATGCAGCCGCAACAAAAACTGCAGGTTATTCATGAGCAACAACTACGAGGCGAAATCGTCGGCATGGTTGGCGACGGCATCAATGACGCTCCGGCCCTGGCTGCTGCCGACGTAGGTATTGCCCTGGGGCGAGGCACCGATGTAGCCATGGCGGCCAGTGGCATTACTCTGACCAATGACCATCTTGACAACCTATTCCTGGCCGTACGCATTTCACGAGCCACCCTGCGCAATATCCGCCAGAATCTTTTGGCGGCATTCATCTATAACATTATTGCCATACCACTGGCGGCCGGAGCCTTGTATCCCTGGACCGGTTGGCAACTCAACCCGATGATTGCCGCTGCTGCCATGGCGGCCTCATCACTGACCGTGGTACTCAACGCCGGACGACTCCGATTTCTGCGACTTAAACGGTGATAGTTACCTAGCCAAATGATAAGGCACTATGGGATTATGCCATGCCATTTTTTGATGGAAGTCATTTTATGCGCCTACTGCGACATCTAGCCCAGACTCTAAGCATCGTGATACTGACGTTGCCTGCCGTCTACGCCCAAAACATCCTGAGCGCAGCTCAAGCCTTTACCGTAACCACAACGGCCCAACCCGGGCATCTGCTGGTCCATTTTCACATTGCCGATGGGTGTTATTTGTACCAGAAACGCATGAGTTTCACACCTCTGGATCATACCCTGAGTATGGGCAATCCCAAGTTCATGTTACCTCCTGACACGAAAGATGACCCCGAATTTGGCGTGGTACAAGTTTATCACCACGATGTGGATGTCGATCTTCCACTACAGGGTCAAGGCAAGCTGCATCTCAGTTGGCAAGGTTGTAATGAAAAAGTAGGCATTTGTTACCCACCCCAAACGCAGGATATCAAGGTCAACAGCAAGCTAATGCCTCCCGTGAGTACCCGAAGCATGGAAAAACTGCTGCCTTTCTACCTAGGTGGTTTGGCCATGACACTCACACCCTGTGTCTGGCCCATGATACCCATCCTGTCGGGCATCATTGCCCGACAGCATAGCCGTCGGCGGCGAGACAGCATTTTATTATCGTTGAGTTATGTCCTAGGCACGGCCAGCAGCTATGCCTTGCTCGGAGGCGTGTTTGCCTGGCTAGGACATAGCATCAATCTGGCAGCCTGGTTTCAGCAACCCTTCTGGATTATCACGCTAGCGATTATCTTTGTAGTGCTATCCCTGAGTTTGTTTGATATTTATGAATTACGCCTCCCCAGCGCGCTCAGTAATCGCCTCGACCACTTAAGCCGTCACCAAACAGCGGGCAGCTTGACAGGCACCTTTCTTATGGGTGGATTGGCTGCTCTCGTCGTCTCCCCCTGTATCTCTGCCCCCCTGGCTGGGGCCATGATCTTTGTATCCTCAATAGGTAGCGTCTTGTGGGGTACCGTTCTGCTGTTTGTCTTGGGGCTAGGGCTAGGAACCCCCCTGATGCTCTTGGGTATCACACAGGCACAAATCCTGCCCCGCTCAGGCGCTTGGATGCAAGGAGTCAAGGCCGCTTTTGGGGTTGCCATGCTGGCAACCTCCGTATACCTGCTGTCCCGTATACTTCCAGCTCCTATCACAGGGCTGTTAGCAGGCGCCCTCGCCCTAGGTTCGGGTGTAGCGCTGGGAGGATTAGAACCCGCTGCTTACGGCTGGCCCAGGACTCTGAAAGCCTTAGGACTGATATTAATGCTCGCGGGTGGAATCTGGATAACGCAGTCCTTACAGGGAACAAGATCTCCTGACCTGGCTTCAACCACGACACCGGCATCACCCACCCGACAGAATATGATCATGGTACATAATCCACAGGAACTTGATCAGGCTTTGCATGAGGCTTTAGGACACCCGGTCATGCTGGATTTATGGGCAAGCTGGTGTATCAGCTGTCAACACCTTGAACAGGATGTGCTAGATACCCCGGTACTGCAACAACGCCTGGCAGGCTTGAAAATGATACGTCTTGATGTCAGTGCCAGCGGCCCTGGCAGTGACGCCTTGTTGCAACGCTTTGCTCTTCCGGGGCCACCCGCCCTGCTGTTTCTGGACAGTCAAGGTCATGAAGTGGCGCCCCCCTTGGTCGGTGAAATCACCCAACAGGATATCGAGCAAGTGCTCACAAACCAACATTGGTGAACCTCCCGTTGCTAAAGCGCCAGATGGTAATTTCTACGCAAGGCAGCAGGCAGACGATCAACGGCTTCAGCCTTGATGAGCGGTTGAGGGTCAGCTGAGCTTAGCGTATGCCAGTAAAGCAGGTTTTCATCAGGAAACTTTTGTTGATACCGTAGCGCTGCCGCAAAGGACTTAGCCGTATAAGTTTCATCCAGGGAAAGTCCGGTCACAGCCTGAAAATGCTGACTTGCTTTTTTCCCGGCGTCGGTAGCCCTACCATAGCCTGCACCATACTCCTCTTCATCCAAGAAAAAATGAACTTCAGGCAAGTGGATATGGGACTGCTGCAAATAACGCCTCAACCGATTGACCTGAGTTTGTACCGTAGCTGCGGTACAAACTTGCCAGGGTCCTAAATAGGCAGGAGCTACCCGCACTCCTGTTATCCGGGTAGGCCATCCTAGAAGAGCTATCCCAGCAGCCAGTCCTGCCAGCGTTGCTGCTGAACCCACAGCGACCACCATATGATCAGGCCGAGGCAACGTACCGGCCTCGACCTGATCAGCTAACTCAAAGGCTGCGTTAATAAATGCCAATCCCCCCTCAACACACGATCCTCCTGCAAACAAACGCATAGCCTGGGGATGGCGCAAAGGAGCCTCAAGGGCATAGGATAAGACCGTTGCTGCTAGGCTACGCCGATACCATATTTCTGCGCCCAGGGAAGCCATTAGCTGCAAACTGAGCGCAACAGACGGGGTAGATGGTTGATCAAAAAGTATGAGAGTCGTCGCTAGGTCGGCCTCGCGCGCGAAGTAGGCCGTGGCCACACCATGATGGGTACCGGCCGCACCAAAAGTGACAAGACGTTTGACACCTTGATCCCGCGCGCGCCCTAGAATAAGTTCAAGTTTTCTGACCTTGTTGCCACCATAAACAGCATGTGTCAGATCATCGCGTTTGATCCAGAGGCTGCTGGCTGCACAGCCGCTGATTTCTTTAACAGGGGTATAGCCTTTCAACAAAGGCCAACGTTTTAGCCTTCCCCTTAGCACAGGATAGGCAGATTCAAGACTATACATCACTTCACCCCCATAGCCTCAGCAAAGAGCTGACAAACTAACGGTTTTAGGGGCGTACTGACAAGTCTATCTTTAGTCCGCTATGACCAGAAATAGCTTTTCTTATTTTTGATAATGTAATCAGCCACATAACTTGCCACTGCTGCCACGGTCATTTTAGGACTCACTGTGACCGATTCAGGTAAAACGCTGGCATCTGTTACGAAAACTCCGTGCGTGTCATGCAACTCACAAACATCATTAACGACCGATGTAAAGGGATCCATACCCATACGGCAAGTGCCTTGCGGATTTAGCGAAGCTACACGCAGGCTATACATACCCAACGGAGAGTATTCGACCTTCTCCAAAGCCTTGTCCAATTCAAAAACCGAAGTCACTTCCATTTTATCGAAGGTCGGTAGCAAGACAGCTTCCGCACCCGCCGCAAAGAATATGCGAGCCGATCGGGCAATTCCCTGCTTGAAATCCTCTAAGTTCTTTGGGCTTAAGTTCCATTCAATATGTTTTGCACCCAGTACAGGATCACCAGTCCAATGCACATAGCCCTGCCCTTCATCCTGAACAAAGACTTGCAGCATGGCATAATAGCGGTAATCACCCATGAACTGCATATGCGATTTACCTACCCCCAAACCACCGGTTGATAATAACTGTACGGGCTCAGGCAAGCCGGACATCATGAACATCTGACCATCATGAGGCCCCAGGAATTGATCCACATAGACCCCGGTCAAGGCACCGCGCCAACCATAAACAGCTTGGGGGAATCGACCCACCATGGAAATAAACGGGTTGAGATAAAGATTATGACCCAGTAGACCTGATTGATTACCTAAACGACTCTTCTGCAAAAGCATGGGACTCTGAACTGCACCCGCGGCCAAAATGACCAATTGGGCATCGACCCGAATCTCGGTGACTTTCTCGTTAGACTCTGAGTCGATGACATTCGCCAAAACACCAGATGCACGCCCGTTCGTCGTCAAAATCTGCCATACATGGCAATCTGAATACAGTTTGGCCCCCATAGCGACAGCCCAAGGCAGGTAGGTCACCAGGGCTGACTGCTTGCGGTCAGAAATACATCCAGACAGACAGTGCCCTGTCAATGCACACTCTCTCACGGTTCTTGCCAGAGGTTTCCAGGACCATCCCAAGTCATCGCAGCCCTGGATGACCTTATTGGCGCACTCATTGATTTCATGAGGTTCATTGATATGTACCGAAAGACGGCTCTCCACCTTCTCATAAAAAGGCCGGAGCTTGTCAGGAGACATCGCCGTCAAACCAAGTTTATCCGCCCAGGATTGAAGTATGTAATCGGGAGCCCGAAAGGCTATCCCTGCATCGATAACCGTGGAACCCCCCATACCCTTGCCCTGGAATACAGGTACATCAAATGTCGAATTTACCTGTAAAGCGCCATCAACATAACTTCGCTGCAGCGTTTCGGCCATATCTTCATGCATATCACTGCTAGGAATATACGGCCCTGACTCCAGGATAATAACGCTATGCCCTGCACTTGCCAGTTCAAAAGCCAGGATCGAACCGCCACATCCCGCCCCTACGATCACCACGTCTGCTTTCAAACGCAGGATTTTGTCTACGTGGTCCCGTGCCTGTATCACGGGCAATCCATCCTTGGGCACTTCACGAAAGATCATTGATCATCCACCCTCGTTTATATTCCTGGAATAGCGGCACACCATCAAGCCCTGCCTTTTAGATATCGTTAGGCAAAGGCGCATTACCCAGCTTGCGCACTCCCCAACGTACGGAAACCGGGCCATCATAATCGAGGAAGGGATCGATGCGAGCATCTCGCCAATAAGCCAGAGCTACCACGGATTTCAAACTGGTGATAAGCCCTCGCTGAAAAAAATAACCCCTCTGCCATTTTTCCATATAGGCCTGTGCAGAATCATTGGACATGGATGAGAAACGTGAGAATCGGTAACCTGGACTGTATTCGAAAATTTTACCAGCCAGATTAACATTGGCGCGCACCGACTTGCTCAAATGCCCGACCATATTATCAATGTTCTGCATGACGGGAATTTCAACGGTCGAGGGCATACCTAACAGTTCAGGAGCAATAAAAACCTGACGCATTTTATTTAAGACGCGATATTCCAATAAGGTCAGATACTGAATTTCTGAAGGCAGGGCGCGCACATCATCATCGGCCCAGGCATCACGAACAGTCCATAAACCAGCTGCTGTAGCCGCCGCCACCGAACAACCCGCCCTGAGAAATCCCCGACGTGTCAGAGGCGCCAGCTGTTGCGCCAGAACCGACTCTAACTCCCTGTCCTGCACGATGCCTCCACGCTTTCGAATGCCCCATTATTTTTGTTTTTTGAACAGCAGCTGCCCGATGAGCAGCCTGCCCAGTGTACAGCAGATCGCAGCAAAACCCTAGGGAGCTGGCGCTCACTTACAATTTTTCAGCAAAACCTATATACGGAAACCACAATTGCCGACGATCTCCCTGAGAATCAGCCTCATATCCCCGATCTCTATCCAAGCGATGCGTCCAACGTTGCTGACCATAGACCGGCCAATCGAGGGCAGGAACACCGTCACGCGCAAACCTTGCCCAGCATTGCATCATATACGATGACAACGCAATGGCATCTTCATCCCCTCCGGTAAAAAACTTGCCCAAGGGACTGTCGACTTGCCCCCATATCAGTGGCAGATCGATGACATGACAAGCACCCAGGCGGCGATTGCCTACACACGACCAGTCTAGCCGATAGACATAGCTACTTTGTGCCTGTTTGCTTGCCAAGGCCAGAGAGCTGATGCGAAATACCCTATCTGTTTCAAAGGCCACTATCCGCTCGGCTGGTGTCGATCCCGGCATGAGCCGCCGGTAGCTTTGCATCATCTCTTGGGCAATTTCGGGCACCCCTCGGCTCACCACCTGTTCCCATACCTGTTCATCCACGTTGATATCACCTCGTGCAGGCCTTCCTCCCATCAACTCAGGCATGTAAAGGTAAAGTGACCATTCATCCCGTGCCGTACCTATCAACAAAGGCATATTGACCTCAGTTTGCATGGGCAACCCAGGCAAGAAGTCATCGTCCAGACAGGGCAAGGCCGGCATACCAAACTGCATATTGGCTATGACATAGTGGCTACGCGGCAAGGTCATACGCAAGATTGCACGCTGCGCCAGCAACACATCCTGCCAGGAACCTGTACTGAAAAGCTCATGCAGCGAGCCGCTTTGCATGGCCAGCTTGGCAGTCACCTGCTGGGCAACTTCCGGCATCAGGATATGATCGGCACTACCACTTTGTAAGATGGCGCGGTGAAACAGCCCTCGAGCTGAGGGGACGGCTAAGAGCGCACTGATAGCCATGGCGCCGGCAGACTGCCCAAACAAGGTAATGGATTCAGGATCTCCACCAAAAACATGAATATTATTTTGTATCCATGTCAGAGCCAGCACGATATCGCGCAGACCACAATTGGTTGCCCCCTGCAGTTCAGGCCATGCCCGCCAATCAGCAAATCCCACCAAACCGACGCGGTAGTTGATACTGACGATGATCACATCATGGTCTCGTGCCCAGGGATGCCCACGGTACATCGATTGTGAAGATGACCCATTGAGATAGCCTCCGCCATGTATCCAAACCATGACGGGCCGTTTACCCTGTACACGGGGAGACCAGATATTAAGGTTAAGGCAATCATCCCCCATGTTCTCGACACCCAAAAATGCAGGCACTTCCTGAGGTACGGAACAACCAAACTGTCTGGCATCGCGTACGCCTACCCAGGGACGTCGGGGCTGCGGCGCACGAATTCGACCCAATCCCTGCAGAGGCTCGGCATAAGGAATCCCGTACCAGCACAGCACATCCTGTTCCATGCAGCCACGCAAATATCCCTCAGCAATTTCCACATCCAACATGATGAGCCTCCCGCTTTGCTTGCTTTTGACGGATAATGCACGCCTTCATCTACCTTAGTAAATCCGGAAACCGGCGTATTATGCTGACCCTGCCTGAACAACTCCCACCTGCGGGCCAATTCAAAAACTGGCATCACCTCTTTGGCGCAGGTAAAGCATTAGCCTTGGCTGAACTAAGTGAACGCGAACAACGTCCTGTGGTCGTGATCTGCCATGATAATCAGAGCCTGGCGCGCCTAACCAGGGAGTTGAACTTTTTCCTCGAAAATAAACCTGGAAGGTTGATCACGCTACCTGACCGTGAAACATTACCCTACGATCAATTTTCTCCACATCAGGATATTTTATCCGATCGTATCGCTACCCTGGCTAACCTTCCCAAGCTGCAAAATGGTCTGGTTATCGCTGCCGTCAGCACCTTGTTGACCCGCTTACCCCCAGTCGGCCATATCGGCCTGCAGGCCTTAAGCTTACAGCGTGGACAAAAAATCAACATCAGCCAGCTCCGGCGACAACTGGAAAGCAGCGGTTATCGTGCCGTGGAGAGCGTCTATGAGCATGGCGAATTCGCGGTACGCGGAGCCATCATCGATCTATACCCTATGGGACATACATCCCCGGTCAGGCTCGAACTTTTTGACGATGACATTGACACGCTCAGGCATTTTGATACCGAGACACAACGTTCGACACTCTCCCTGGATGAGCTAAGGTTGTTACCGGCACAGGAGTGCCCTCTCGACAAAGCTTCCGTGCAACGCTTCCGCACCCGCTGGGAAGAGTTTTTTGATGTCGATCCGCGAACTTGCCCCATCTATCAGGATGTCATCAACGGCATTCATAGCCCTGGTCTTGAATATTTTCTACCTCTTTTTTTTGAGCGTACTGATAGTTTTTTTGACTATCTGCCCGCTACTAGCCTGCTGATCAGCGATGGCGATTTATTGCATCCGCTCAGGCATTACTGGCAGGAAATCGAGCGGCGCCATGATGAGTTAAAGCATGATCATCGGCATCCTCTATTACCCCCATCGGCAGTTTTCATACCAGAAAATGAATTTTTTGCGGCTTTTAATCCCTGGCCTCGTATCCGATTGATGGATGGCACAGATCTATCCGCACCTGGTTATGATTTCAAACAGCAGGCTTCACCTGAATTACCCGTACAGCCTCGAGAATCTGACCCCCTGGCTCAGCTTAGACAGCACCTGGCACAACACCCTGGACGCCGCGCGCTCATCACGGTAGAAAGTGCCGGACGACGTGAGTCTTTGCGCGAACAAATGCAGCGCAGCGGCATGCAACCTGCCTACAGTGAATCCTGGAAGGATTTTATCCATACCTCCCATGCACTTAGCCTCACGCTCGGAGAACTTGAACAAGGTGTCCAACTTGGTGATGTTGAGATTATTGCCGAAGCGCAGCTCTTCGGAGCTCGGGTCATGCAAAGGCGACGCCGTCGCCACAGCAACCAGGACTTTCATGAAGAACTGGCTCTGCGCAGTCTGGGTGAGATGACACCTGGGGCTCCCGTTGTTCATATTGATCATGGCGTTGGCCGCTACCAAGGGCTAGTTACCCTAGAGGTTGAAGGTCAAACACAAGAATTTGTCCTGATGACGTATGCGGATGAAGCCAAACTCTATGTTCCCGTAGCACAACTGCACTTAATTGCCCGCTATGCAGGCCAGAATGATGAACATGCCCCCTTGCATCGCCTTGGCACTGACCAATGGCTTAAAGCTCGTAAACAGTCCGCTGAGAAGATCCATGATGTAGCCGCTGAACTTCTCGATATTTATGCACGCCGCGCTGCTCGCCCGGGGCTGGCTTGTCGACTTGATGGCATAGACTACGAAACTTTTGCAGCTGGCTTCCCCTTTGAAGAAACCGCTGATCAAGCCGCCGCCATCACTGCCACACTGGCCGACATGGCCAGTCCACGTCCCATGGATCGCCTGGTTTGTGGTGATGTAGGTTTTGGTAAAACTGAAGTGGCGATGCGCGCAGCTTTTGTAGCCGTCCAAAATAACCTGCAAGTTGCCATTCTGGTACCCACCACCTTGTTGGCACAACAACACTACGAAACCTTCCGTGATCGATTTGCCGACTGGCCGGTACGCATTGAAGTGCTATCACGTTTTCGCTCTGCCCAAGAAGTCAAAAGCAGCCTGGAAGCCCTGGCCCAAGGTAAGCTCGATATCGTCATTGGCACCCATAAACTGCTGCAGCCTGATGTCAAGTTTTATAATCTTGGCCTGATGATTGTTGATGAAGAGCACCGTTTTGGCGTTAAACACAAAGAAACGCTCAAACACATGCGTGCTGAAGTCGATATGCTCACATTAACGGCTACGCCTATTCCTCGCACCCTGAATATGGCACTGTCTAGTTTGCGCGACCTCTCCATTATCGCCACTCCCCCTGCCCGTCGACTGGCCATACGAACCTTTGTACGAGAACACCAGCCAGCCCTAGTGAAAGAAGCTATCCTGCGTGAGCTGTTGCGTGGAGGGCAAGTCTATTATTTACATAATGAAGTAGAGAGCATTGATCGCTGCCAACGAGAGCTAGCCAGCTGGATTCCTGAAGCGCGCTTAGGTATTGCTCACGGACAAATGCGTGAGCGCGAGCTTGAGCAAATCATGCAGCAGTTTTATCACAAACAGTTCAATGTGCTCGTTTGCACCACCATTATTGAAACCGGCATTGATGTCCCTTCCGCCAATACCATTATTATCGATCGGGCTGATAAGCTGGGGCTGGCTCAATTACACCAGTTACGCGGACGCGTCGGACGCTCACATCATCAAGCTTATGCCTATTTGCTCACCCCTCCCGAAAAGAAGATGACTCCCGACGCGCAAAAGCGTCTGGATGCACTGGAACTCGCCCAAGACCTGGGATCAGGATTTGTCCTGGCCAGCCAAGACTTAGAGATTCGTGGCGCCGGTGAACTACTCGGTGACGAACAAAGTGGAGGCATGCAGGCTCTGGGCTATAGCATGTATATGGAAATGCTGGAACGGGCCGTCAAAGCTATTCAGGAGGGGCGCACGCCCTTGGCTGAAGAACCCCTGGCCTTGCATAGCGATATTAATTTGCGCATCCCTGCGCTGATTCCTGATGATTATCTACCTGACATCCAACTGCGTCTGATGATGTATAAACGCATCGCCAGCACCCGGGAAATTGGCTTGTTGCAGGACCTCAAGGTAGAAATGATCGACCGATTTGGCTTGTTACCACCCTCAGCACAGCATCTTTTTGCCGTACAGGAGATACAGATTCAAGCCCATCAGATGGGTATTAATCGCCTGGATGCCAGCGCAGAACAGGGACGCTTGGAATTTTCACCGCAAACTCGAGTTAATCCTGCCAGCCTGATACGTTTAATACAGTCGGCTCCTCGGCGTTATAAACTTGAAGGCAGCACACGCCTGCGATTCAGCATGGAGATGGCAACCCCACAACAACGAATCGAACAAGTTCGCAACCTGTTGGATACCCTGTCAAAGCCCTCGTAAGCGTTGCGCCCAACTGACCGCTTGAGCATAAGCAGGCAACTGCTGATGCTCTCCCCACACCGCATGCGCCTTGCCGCGCAAGGCAGCATGCCGCCAGGCTTGAGGAGACCACGTTAACTTGCTCAGCGCCTCAAGCACTTCCCTGGCCCCATCGGGCTGATTACACACCAGCACCATATCACAGCCTGCCGATAAGGCAGCATAGGCCCGTTCTGAAAAACTGCCCTGACTAGCCGCGCCCTGCATGCTTAAGTCATCACTAAAAATAAGTCCACCAAAACCTAAACGCCTGCGTAAAACCTCCTGCAACCAGAAGGCAGAAAAACCAGCAGGATCAGGAGCCACTTCACGATAAACGACATGGGCCGGCATGATGCCCTGCAACTGATCCATCAGCGCCACAAACGGCTGCAAGTCATAGGCTTCTATTTCCTGCATGGAACGGTTGTCTACCGGCAAGGCCCAATGAGAATCCAGGGCTACCGAGCCATGTCCAGGAAAATGCTTGCCTGTCGCTGCCATACCTGCAGCATGCATTCCCCTAATATAGGCGCTGAGCACAGCTACCGTGACAGCAGGTTCATGATGCACAGCACGTCTACCGATAATCTCACTGACGCCAGGATTAAGATCTAGTACCGGCGCAAAGCTGATATCCAGACCTAAGGCCAGAATCTCCGTTGCCATGAGCCATCCCAAGCTATAGGCAGCCTCCTCGGCTTCAAAGGGCGATTGCTGCCATAAATCCCCCAAGGATCCTAAGGAGGGAAGTTCAACCAATCCTTCACGAAAACGCTGTACCCGCCCGCCCTCTTGATCCACCGCGATAATAAGATCCGACCTTAATTGTCGCAGCGAGGCCACCAGCTTCATAACCTGCTCAGGGTTCCGGTAATTGCGACCGAACAGAATCACTCCCCCTACTGCCGGATGTTGCACCATGGCAACTTCCTCTTGCAGTAGTACCTCGTCTTGTAAGTCCAGCATCAATGTACCTGGGGCCATGCCCTTGAATCTCCATGCATAAATTTTGCTTGTGTAAGCGTAATCTTATTGTAGGCATCTCTCAAGTTTCCACCAATTCTTCCGCACGTCTCCCATTACGAATATTTAAAATCAAGACCGGTTGCAAAAAGATTGTGACAACGGTATCGACGTCATATACTTCGTTGGTGAATCATCCTTACCAATGCGATCTGTGCAGATCGCCACCGGATAATGCAATGCCTTTTACTCTCCATCGTCGGCAGCTTTTGATCAGTGGGTTCCTCGGACTTATCGTTTTTACCGGGGGTTTTACCAGTCAGACGGCTCCTCATGCCTCTTTTTCTGAGCTGGCTCCGACACCGCAGGAATCGGACGCGGCTATGGAAGTTGCTCATGACCTTGAGCATTTTCACTATTTAAGACCGCACTTGGATGCCCATTTTTCTGAACAGGTCTTCACGCGCTATCTTCAGGACCTTGATCCTACACACAGTTACTTCCTTGCCAGTGATATCCACGACTTCCAAGTTTATCGTGATAGCCTGGCCGTGAACATTAAACGCGGAGACCTGCACCAGGCCTTTGTCATTTACAACCGCTTCGAACAGCGCATGATTAACCGCCTGAATTTCGAATTGGCCCTGGTCCAGAAAAAGCCCTTGATGGACTTCACTCGTAAGGAAGCTCTGGAAACTAACCGGGAACATGCTCCCTGGCCTGCTACCCAGATAGCCATGGATGATTTATGGCGCAAACGGGTGAAAGCTGCTGAACTCAGCCTGACCCTGGCCGGCAAAAAGCCTGATGACATCAAAAAACTTTTAGTCAAACGCTATGACAATCAACTCAGTCATCTTTATCAGACACGACCTGATGATGCTTACCAGGTATTTATGGATTCACTCACCGAATCCATAGATCCCCACACGGAATACTTCTCCCCCAGGGTCTCTGAAAACTTCAACATCAATATGAGTTTATCCCTGGAGGGAATTGGTGCTGTCCTGCAAACTGATGATGAATACACAAAAGTAGTTCGTCTCGTCACCGGGGGACCTGCTGATAAGGCCCACCAGCTTAAAACCGGCGATCGTATTGTTGCCGTAGCTCAAGCCGGCGGCGATTTTGTGGATGTCGTTGGCTGGCGTATCGATGAGGTTGTTGACCTGATACGTGGCCCGAAAAACTCTATCGTCCGTTTGCAGATATTGCCAGCTGGCGCGCATGACGAACACCAAACCCATATTATCAGTATCACGCGCAATACCGTGACCCTGCAGGACCAGGCGGCCAAGAGTCATGTTATCGAAATTGAGGCCGGAGGTCTGAAGCATAAAATAGGCATTATTGAGTTACCTACCTTTTATGCAGATTTCCAGGCTGAACAGGATGGCAATCCCAATTACCGTAGCACTACGCGAGATGTTCGTGCCCTGATCGAAGCTCTGAAAAAAGAGCAGATAGAAGGTCTGATCATGGATTTGCGTAACAATGGTGGTGGGGCTCTGCAAGAAGCCAACAGCCTGGTCGGGCTATTTATTGATACAGGGCCTACCGTGCAGGTACGTGATTCTGCTGGTCATGTTGAAGTTCTGGGTGACTCTGACCCCGGCATGACGTACAGCGGTCCACTAGTCGTACTGGTTAATCGTCTTAGCGCATCAGCTTCTGAGATCTTTACAGGAGCCATACAGGACTATCAACGCGGCTTGATCGTAGGCTCAACCACCTATGGCAAAGGTTCGGTACAGGCGTTAAGAGATGTTGGCTACGGTCAACTTAAGGTGACTGAGGCTAAATTTTATCGGATTTCCGGGGGATCCAATCAAAACAAAGGGATCATCCCGGATATCGTTTTCCCCAGCCTGATTGATGATAAGGATATTGGAGAAAGTGCCCAGCCTAATGCCATGCCTTGGGACAGCATAGCTCCTGTTCAGTACCAGCCTTACTTTGATTTCAAAGCACAGTTACCTGCCTTGAGATTACTTGATCAACAACGTATCAAGAGCGCACCCGACTTTATCTACACCAATGCAGAGCTTGCTTTACTGCGTGAACAGAAGAACAAAACGCTTATAAGTCTGCAAGAAGCCACTCGGCGTTCCGAACAGGATGCTTGGGATAAGCGTCAGCTCGAGATTGAGAATGCTAAACGCACCGCGAAGGGTTTAACACCCCTCAAGGCCTTGGCCAATGCAGAGGATGAAAGCTCGGCTGACTTATCCACCAGTGCCACGCCTAGTGATGAAGACATCAAAAATGATGGGTTTTTAAAAGAATCCGGCTATATCATTTTAGATTGGAATCGTTTAAGTCGCAGTGCTCCTGCTCCTTTGCCGGTAGACACAGCTCGCGCCTCCCTGCATTAAGGATTAAGGACAGGGACCTGCATCTCCCCTGGAGAAATCCGATGAACCAGCAGGTCATCGGATCACCCACGCAACACAGATTCTCAGAGGACTTGCCTATCGCACTTCACGGTAACGCCACATGCTCTGCAAACTACAGTGGCCCTACCTATTCAGGCAAAGTGTCCAGCCGCCCTGACGCGCCCACCGCCATCACAAACTCTAACCAGTTGCTCTCCAGAGCCCCCCCTTCCCGTTTCAACGGTTAATACCCCAGAGGGTAACGGGACAGGGCGCAGAAAGCGCAAATCCAGTTCACGGATGGTTTGGTCGCGCTGTAATCCTTCATAGGTCCTGGCGAACATACCCAGTCCTTGAAGTACAGTTCTCCCAAACGGAGATTTGCGCCCTATCCTATCCACCCAATGTATAGGATTGAAATCACCCGTCAGTACTGCAAACTGAAAGCCATCATGTGGCTCAGCCTGCCATTGATTGACCGTTGACCAGCTCAAGGCTTGTTGGCGCGGGCTACGTAAAACAGAACGACGGGCTGATGGGCTAAGAAAGGTGGTAAATAAAGTTGCTTCCACCAGCTGATGACAATCTTTATTGCCCGTGACGATACGAACCGCCATATCAGCTCGACCATCATGCTCTTGCACGGACACCAAACTAGCACGCACCACCAGAGGCATATAGCTGGATATTTCACCATAACAACGCATATTTACACCCTGATTAATGATATCAACCAAGTTGTATTTGGATTGTTCGATCACCTGAAGAGCTAAATGCAATCCCCACTGTGCAAACATATGTGGTGGCAAGGTTCCTTCATAGTGTCCTCCCGACCAGCGAGCATAGGCATTTACCAATTCAGGCGCAGGTGGGGCGACAATAGCCACCAGATCGCGAAAGGTTTCCGGATTGGTTTCTGGTCGAGAAAATGGTAGCCATGAGCGAGCCAAGGCCCTCCCCCAAGCCCGTAGCATAGGACCTTGGTAACGAATCAATGACAAGGGAACAGCTTCCGATAACACGTTGATGCTCCTCAGCATGGCCACAATGAAACATTATGATACAGATTGATTGAAATGTTAACTAATTATTCAACATCTCGATCGACCAAACGATCAGTGGCTCGAATCAGAGCATCGGTTATCCCAGGCTCACTGGCCGCATGACCTGCATCACGAATGATCTGTAACTGCGATCCAGGCCAGGCCTGATGCAGACTCAGGGCATTATCCAAGGGACAGACCATATCATAACGACCATGGATGATGGTTCCCGGAATACCCTCCAGACGATAAGCGCCTGCCAGCAGCGGAACACTCAGGAAACTGTCATGCATAAAGTAATGCGACTCAATCCGCGACATCGCCAGCGCTTTTCTGGGATCTGCAAATTGTTCAACCAGACTATGGCTAGGGTGCAGGGAGGAACAGACTCCCTCCCAGATAGACCACGCTTTGGCACATGCCATTTGCTGCAATTCATCACGACCTGTCAAGCGTCTATAATAGGCACCCAATAAATCATGACGCTCCGCTTCAGGAATGAGCTTGAGAAAATCTTCAAAAGCATCCGGAAAAACTCGACTGGCACCCTCTTGATAAAACCAGTGTATGTCGCAGGGACGACAAAGAAAAATCCCCCGAAGTATCATGGCCATCACGCGCTCAGGATAAGTTTGAGCATAGGCCAGCGACAATGTCGACCCCCAGGATCCGCCAAAAAGCACCCACCGCTCTATCCCCAGATCCTGACGAAGGACTTCCATATCTGCGACCAGGTCTTGCGTTGTATTTCTCTCCAGGGATGCGTAGGGAGTACTGCGACCACAGCCTCGTTGATCAAACAGAATGATGCGATAACGTTCTGGGTCAAAAAAGCGACGATGTACCGATTGAGTACCTCCGCCCGGGCCACCATGCACAAACAGAACCGGCAGTCCATCTAGCTGACCTGACTGCTCGACGTATAATCGGTGCAGGTCATCTACCTCTAGCATTTTGTGCTGAAACGGCTGTAATTCAGGGTATAAAACTCGCATAAAGCACTCCCTTTACTTCATGGCTATAGCATATGGCTGAAACCCGCTAATAGCTATGCCTCATGGCTTCAGGGTGTTCTACACTTGGCGTAACTCGAATGGCAATAGGATATTTGCGTGGCCAATTACGATCTAGGTGTGCTGGCCAGCCAGCCGTTACCTTTGCTTGAATCCGATAAGCGCCGCCACTTAAATGTGTTGGCCAAGCCTGACATGTCCGTGGCCGAGCTGGTGCGATCGCTAGCTACAGATCCTGCCGCTGTACAGCATATTTATCGAGCTGCATGCACTCGCCAGCGCCAAGCCGACAAGGTCAGGCCCGTTCGTAGTCTTGACCAGGCCATCAACATGCTAGGCATGAACGGAGTTTCCCAACTTCTGAGTAATTTACCTGTTCTGGGCGCCATGGGTCGGCATGAAGTACGTTATCGTGCCTTACTGGGACAAAGTTTGGTGGCAGCAGAGCAATCCCGGCGCTGGGCTATCCAGCAGGGTCAACGCCATGTTGAGGAGGTATGGCTGGCCACCCTGCTCTACAACCAGCTCTCCTGGCACCTGGCCATCCATGAATCGGACAAACTCGAGATGCTGGCTACTGCACTGATTAAGCCACGCCATGTCGTTAATACTGAGAAAGAAATTTTTGGTGCCACCTTACTGCAGTTAAGCCAGCGTTGGTCACAATGGCAAACACCTCTGGATTTATTAATCAGTAGTCTGGATAGCCAACAACAACCGAATGCGCACGAGCTTCATAGACTTACCCATGCCGATATGGACCTGATACGACGTTTTAATAGCAAACCAGCGACGTGGGTACTCTTCGCCAATCAGGCAGCAGCCACCCTGCGCCGACGTGGATCAGGGGCTATGGTGCATCTGCGCTTTATCAGTGGTTTATTTCGTACCGAACCACAGCGAGCATGGCACGACCTGGTTGAGAACGCTCTCTTTGTTGCCCATCATTCCAATTTTACAGGTCAGGCTGCTGCCAGCCTGCTCTGGGATCAGGCCAATCGCCAACAGCGAAGATTAACGCTACCGATGTGGCTATCCATACCCACCCCTCAACCCAAAATACTTGCCGCTCCCGCTGCAGTTATTTTTAATCCGCCACCCCAACTACCCGATGAACACTTTTTGCCACAGTTCATCCAAGATCTCGGGCAATGTCCTGATCTCAACCACCAACTACGCTTAGTTGTACAATCCTGGCATGAACGCATGGGCATAAATCGCGTGATCTTGCTGGTATTTAACAGTGATCGCAGCAAGATACGTACCCTGCTATATGCAGGTATTGATGCTAATTCCGACATGGCCAAGCTGCAGTGGCCAGTGGGTATCAACCCGCTGGTGACAGCGTTGATCAAACAGCCCAGCTTTCTCATGATTGATTCTGCCAATCAAGCCAAATATCAACCCCATCTTCCGGAAGCTCTGGCACTGCATCTTAAACTTCCAGCTCTGTTGGGCAGTATCATGGCGGGTGAGCGCCCACTGGCGCTCTTGGTGGCTGACTGTCAGGGAAAAACCCTCTCAGCTCGTCAACTGCAGGCATGTCGACTAAGCCTACCTGCCCTCCAAAAAGCTGTCGATAAACTTCGAAAAGTGTCACGGACTCCCACCGCAGCGAGTCGGCATGATAAAGTGTAGCTCTTTGCCTTTGAGGACGGACATATGCCTGCCTTTGCCCGGCTCATTGAGCCTGAATTCCTGGTTGAACATCTAGACGCCCCCCAGCTACTCATTGTCGATCTAAGCAAGGCTCAGGTACATGCCGAAGCTCATATTGCCCAAGCTATCCATGTGCCGGCTTCGCAACTCTTACGAGGTTTACCTCCCGCTCATGGCCTGCTACCGGAGGCATCTCACCTGGAGGAGCTACTTTCGTATTTGGGGCTACGTGAGGATATGCATGTTGTCGCCTATGACGATGAAGGAGGGGGCTGGGCTGGACGTTTTTTATGGACTTTGGAACTTGTCGGTCATAAAAACTATTCCTACCTTAACGGCGGACTGGTAGCTTGGCTAGCTGCCAACCTGCCTGTTGAGACGGCCCTGCATAGCCCTGATTCTACTCGCTATACCTTGAGGATTCATGACCAGCACCTAGCCGAACTGGACTATATCCTGCGAAGACTAGGTCAGGAGGACCTGGCTATCTGGGATGCCCGTAGCCCTGAAGAATTTGACGGTACCCGTCAGTTTGCCCAGCGAGGGGGGCATATACCTGGGGCCGTTAATTTCGAATGGACCCGGGCCATGGACACCTCACGCCATTTACGACTACGCCCACTGGAAGAACTGCGGACTGAACTGGCAAGCATGGGCATCACTCCTGACAAAGAGATCATTACCCATTGCCAGACACATCATCGATCTGGATTAACCTGGTTGATCGGCAAACTTCTGGATTTTCCCCGTTTGCGCGCTTATGCAGGCTCTTGGGGTGAATGGGGCAATTTACGCCATACTCCGATCACAACGAGTTCAAACTGAACCATGCAAAATGACACCCGGAACCAATTATTTGTATTACTACAATACCTGTTACCTCAGCATCTCATCTCTCGCTGGGTAGGTATTTTGGCGGCCAGTGAGCTACCGTTAATAAAAGACTTTCTGATCCAACGCTTCATACATCGCTACACCGTTGATCTTTCTGAAGCTGTACACCAAAATAGTAGAGATTTTGCCAGTTTCAATGACTTCTTCACCCGCGCTTTGCGCGAGGATGCCCGCACGTGGCCCGCCCAAGCCTCCATCATGGGGTGTCCAGCTGATGGCTGTATTTCTCAAATCGGTCAGATCGAGTCTGGGCGTATATTTCAGGCCAAAGGCCAATACTTTGACCTGCTGGAGTTACTTGGCGGCGATGACCGTACTGCCCACCCCTTCATGGGTGGCAATTTTGCCACGATTTACCTTTCACCTCGTGACTATCACCGTGTTCACATGCCCTGCCGAGGCCAGCTCGTGCGTATGATCCATGTTCCTGGTGACCTTTTCTCGGTCAACGCTGCTACCGCGCAACATGTTCCACGCTTATTTGCGCGTAATGAACGTGTCATTTGTCTTTTTGATACCGACCATGGCCCTATAGCTATGGTCCTGGTAGGCGCCATGATTGTCGCCAGCATTGCCACACCCTGGGCAGGCTTGGTGACTCCCGTGGAACGCAAAATCAGAGTCACCGACTATGGCCAACATCAACCGCCCCCCCTCCTGGAGCGCGGTGATGAAATGGGACGCTTTTTGTTGGGATCTACGGTCATTTTATTGACAGGACCGCAACAAGCCCGCTGGTCTAGCGATTTGATGGCCGGGTCTCCCGTAAGGATGGGCTCAGCCTTGGGTACTTGGTCTGAGGCGGCTACTCCCTCAGCTTCATGAACAAAATATACCCAGCGAGCAACATGGTCAAAGCGTTGGAATACACGATGGGCCCTCGTTGCAAAACCAGCCCATAGGCAAGCCAAAGACCAATGCCCAAGGTAAATATGGCAAACATGGCCAAAGAAAGATCATGGGTCTTTCCGGTCTGATAAACTCGCCAAGCCTGGGGAATAAAAGCAACGGTCGTAAAGGTAGCGGCTGTGTACCCCAAGACATCAACACCATGCATGCTTGGCGCTCCTTTGGTTGAACTCAATGATAACGAAAAGGATATCCGATCACCATGCGTATTACTCTCAAACAACTGGAAGTGTTTGTTGCTATTGCACAGGAAGGAACCATTTTAAAGGCAGCAGACCGGCTTAACCTGACTCAGTCAGCCAGCAGCATGTCGCTGGCCGATCTGGAACGGCAACTTGGACGACAACTGTTTGACCGGGTTGGACGCAGGGTTCAGCTAAATGATACTGGAAATTTATTACTACCCAAGGCCATCGATATCCTATCCCGCACGGATGACCTGGAGAAACTGGCCATGGATGACACTTCCCAGGCTGGCCAGTTACGCATTGGTTCCAGCCTGACTATAGGTGGCTACCTGATTCCCTCACTGATGGGTTCCTATCTTTGTGATTATCCTGCTTCGCGCCTTAGTCTTGATATGGGCAATACGCGTCATGTCATTAGCAATATTGAAAAGTTCAACCTCGATATAGGATTTATCGAAGGCTACTGCCATGTGCCGGACATGGATGTTTTACCCTGGAGAGAAGATGAGCTGGTGGTCTTCACAGGCAAAGATCACCCGCTGGCTCATCTCTCAACCGTGACTCTCAAGGATCTAGCCCATTGCGATTGGGTATTGCGCGAGCCTGGATCCGGTACACGTGAGACTTTTGACAATGCAGTCTTTGGTAAATTACCCCAAATTAAATTAGCCATGGAACTCAGCCAGACTGAAGCCATTAAACAGGTGGTAGAGAGCGGTTTTGGCGTTGGCTGTCTTTCTCGTATCAGCTTGCAAGACGCCTTCACACAGGGGCGGCTGGTTCCTCTCGCCACCCCGTATTTGAATTTGCAACGACAATTTTTAATCATCATACACCGACAAAAATATCGGGGCAGCCACTTAAGCCGGTTTCTGGAGTATTGCCTAGCTAAACAACCTCGTTAAATCCAAGTCTTTTCGTGTCAATTTTGCATGAACAGCTATCCTGAGTGTATAGTTTTAAATATTACCGTTAATGAACTTTTCAGGATGGTTGGATGAGCCAGGTAGTTCTTAGCCTCAAATCTAGGCTACCCCGACAGGATCTTACACATCTGAGCCTGGTGACCGCTCACCCTGTTAAAATTCAGGAGTGGACTTCCAGCCTGCCTAAGGTCAATGTCGGCGAAAGTGCGCGTCAGGTGTACTTGACGCTGCAGGAGATGAATCGTCTGCAAGTGGACGCTCGTGCACGTCTCGCTATGCTTGAATCATTACGTCCCACGGTCTATTTTTTATGTGAGGCGTTGTCCAAACATTATATTGGTCAACCCGTCATCCTCCCTGAGAAACCAGCTAAGGTAGCCACCTTGGCGCAAGCCCTGCAAAACCATCTGGCTACAGGCTATAAGCTGGTGTGCGTCCAGCTAGCTGGCCAGAAAATGGATCAAGATACAGAGCGCCATTTAGCTTTAGCATGTCATCGTGCCTTATCTGACCTCAGTTCCACCCTGCTTCGCTGCTGCCAGTTGTATCTTAGCCCCCCCCAGTTTCTCTGGCTGGAAATTCACGCTACCTACTTGTTAGCCAGCCAGTTCCAATTAGCAGGGCGTGTGATCAATGATTCTTCGCATAAACTGGTGGCTGATACCACGGTCGAGTCGGCCTATTTACGTACCCTGCTGCTGGCTACCAGCCGACCTTACCAGCTTCGGCAGATTGAGATAGCTCAAACTTACGAAACCTGTGAGCTTTGGACCTCACGAGTTCATTTGTGCAAGGCAGGAAAAGATGACCGAATTTACGTGTTCAATCCTAATGCAGATCTCCCACCGGTCTACTTCAGCCAATTACAAGAAGATGAAAAGTTCCTGAACCTCCAGACCATCAACATGGACAATCTGGTGGGCCATTTACAGGATTTATTGCTAGCACACTCGGGACAACCCGTGGCTCGTCAAGGTGAACAGTCGCTGAACCAGGATTTACTCAGACATCTTATTCATGCCTGGGGCGACCTCAGTGAACGCGGGTTTAAACGTATGCGCGGTCAGGGGCATGTTGATCTCGCGGTTGGCATGTCGCCTACCCACTATTTTGTGGCTGGTGAAAAGGATTTCGAAGCAACCCTGCAACGCGACACAGAAGGCAATCAATTTCTGGAAAAGCTTAACCATGTCAATACATCGGCTGACCCCTGGTCCGGAGCCTATCGAGATGGCCATGGACAAGATGCTGTCCTAACACATATCGAATTCACCAGCACCAGCGATCAAGCCTCCGCCCGTCGACAGGACAAATTTCGCTGCCAGGTGATTAATACCAGCCCTGGTGGTTACGGGCTGATGTGGAAAGGAGAGATGCCCAGTAATGTACGGAATGGCGAAATTCTCGGCATTGATGAGCATCAAAACGGTCAACTCTGCATAGGAGTCATTCGCTGGTTACGACAAATACCGGGTACTGGCGCTGAACTGGGGATTGAAATCTTTGCACCCTATGCCACCCCCTGTGGCATCAAGCTACTGAGAAAGTCAGGTGAGTCCAGCGAATACTTACGGGCATTATTACTTCCTGAGTTGTCTAAAATTGGTCGACCTGCTTCTTTGCTGGTACCTAATCTCATCTTCAAACATGGCGCCAAGATACTTCTCAATACCAACGGTGAAGAAACTAAAATTGAACTTGGGCGTATGGTGATGAGCACCCCAAGTTTCTGTCAGTTTGAAATTGGATCTTCTGACAAAACTTCATTGCAGGCATCACCTAATGCTTTATCCTCACAACCCGAAGAGGATTTTGATTCTATATGGTCCAGCCTATAGTTGGCTTGATGTGTACACCCAAGAGATTTCATTGCATAATGAAGCACTGTTCATTCTTTAAATTCGTTTCATGATCCTATGCTGCTAAATCGTTCTGAAACACTGCGACTGCTCATCGCCAGCGATTCCGCTGATGGTGCGGAGCGTATTGTCAGCAGTCTGAAAAACTCCGGGATTGCTACTCGTCCTACGCGAGTTGAAGATCTTGAGGACATGCACCAGCATCTTGATGAGGGTAATTTTGATATCTTGATGGCGGCTGAAAGTCTTGGAGATGCCAGTTATGAAGATCTGTTAAATGATGTTCGAACACTAGAGCGCGATATCCCAGTCATTATCATCATGACCCAAGCTGATATCAGTGTGCAAAGTCGTGCTTTGGATATCGGAGCTGCCGATGCTGTTCCGGTGGATGAACCCAAGTTGATTGCCCTCGTCATTCGTCGCGAATTAGCCAATCTCTATGCTCGCCGTGCACAAAGGCGCCTGGAATCTGCCCTGCACGAGGCAGAGTCACGCAATCGCCTCCTCCTGGACAACTCGCGAGATGCCATAGCCTATCTGCATGATGGCATGCATATTTACGCCAATGAAGCTTATATCGAACTCTTTGGTTATACCAAAGCAGACAACCTGGACGGGATGCCCGTCATCGATCTGGTAGACCCCAAAGATCTGGCTAATTTCAAAAACTATCTCAAAGCCTATAGCAGTAAAGGAGAAGCGCCTACCTCTGAACTTCGCTTTCACGGCTTGCGTAATGATGGCCAGACTATCAATGCCATGATGACATTATCCTCTGCCAGTTATGAAGGCGAGCCCTGCACACAAATCATTATACGGATTGATCAGGGTGAGGAAGTTCGCGCAGAGCTTGCCGAAAAACTAAGAGAAGCCTCCACACTTGATACGCTAACGGGCTTGGGCAACCGCAATTTGTTTGAAAGCAGCCTGGAAAAAGCTGTCAGTCAAGCCCGGTCACGCGAACACACTTTTGCGCTGCTTTATATCAGCATCGATCATTTTAATACGCATACCGCGACCTTTGGACTTGCTGGCTCAGACAGCATTACCCAAGAGATAGCAACGCATCTGACTGAACATCTGGGCAGAGATCATGTGTTCAGATTTGCAGACTCTACATTTACCGCACTCATGCTGGATACCGATGCGACCCAGGTAGAAAAAACTGCAGGGCAATTGCTTGAACACGTTAAGGCGCAGGTTCTGGAATTACCTGATGGGCGCAATGTTCAATTAACACTATCGGCTGGAGCCGTATGTTTCGGGGAAACAGCAAGAAATCCGGATGACCTGCTTTCCTTGGCCGCTGCAGAAAAGGCGCGAGCCAGTGAACGTGGCGGCCATGCCCTGAGCATTTATGATCCGGCACAAAATGCCATGCAATCCTCGACGGCCATGTTGGAGTTGCTGCAAGCTGCCTTGGAAAAAAATCAATTTAAGTTGCTCTACCAATCCCTGGTTGATGTTAATTCAGAAGGCATTGGTTTCTATGAAGTCTATCTACGACTTCCTTTAAATGATGGTGAGGTACTGGAGCCGGATCAGTTTCTGCCAACGGCCCAGCACGAAAAACTGGCGACCAAAATTGACCGTTGGGTCCTGCTTAATGCCTGCAAGCAACTCAAGGATCACATCAAGCACGAGCCCAATAGCCGATTGCTGATCAATTTGTCAGGTGAATCCTTGCTGGAACCGGGCTTGGCAGCCTGGGTAGGGAAACTGGCCCGCGCGACGAGCAAACGACCAGGCACTCTGGTTCTGCAATTTCAGGAACAGGACATAACTAATTACCTTAAACAGGCAGGAGCTTTAGCCCTGGCGCTCAAGGAAGTAGGTTGCGATCTGTCGATTTCTCGCTTTGGTTGTTCACTGGATCCGATGAACACCTTGCGACATGTCGAAGCCAGTTATATCAAGCTCGATGGTTCTTTCACTCAGGACTTGGGGTCAGAGGAAAACCTGGCTAGCATCAGGCAACTTACTGCTGAGATTAACGGACTGGATAAGAAAATCATCGTGCCGTACGTTGAATCAACCGCTGTTTTAACCAAGTTATGGTCAGCCGGAGTACGTTACCTGCAAGGCTACTTCTTACACCGCCCCGAAGAAAAACTGGGAGCTAATCCTGATGAAGAGCATTAAGGCTTGCTCACTGCACTTGTCTGCAAATCCAGATGGTCACGGTCACTGAGTCCTAGCAAATAAAGCACACCGTCTAGCCCCAAGGTTGAAATAGCCTGCTGTGCATTGGCTCTCACCAGCGGTTTAGCTCGAAAGGCAATGCCCAGCCCTGCCAGCGATAGCATGGGCAGATCATTGGCTCCATCGCCCACAGCGATGACCTGCTCAAGTGCCAAACCCTCCCGCTCAGCCATTTCCTGCAATAAACTGGCTTTGCGTGCACCATCAACCACCTCGCCAATAACACGTCCCGTGACCAGGCCATCGACTATCTCAAGCTCATTGGCATAGACATAGTCAATACCCAGGCGCTGCTGCAAACTTTGACCAAAATAAGTAAACCCGCCCGACAGGATGGCCGTCTTGAATCCAAGTTTTTTTAAGGTGGTAATTAGCTGCTCGGCACCTTCTGTAAGCGGCAGTTGATCAGCAACACTCTGCAATACGGATGCATCTAATCCAGCCAGCAGCGCCACTCGTTGAGCAAAACTCTGCCTGAAATCGAGCTCACCATTCATAGCTCGTTCCGTGATGGCAGCAACCTGCTCACCGACACCTGCCCGCCGCGCCAGCTCATCGATCACTTCTGTTTCAATCAGCGTTGAGTCCATATCAAAACAAACCAAACGACGATTGCGGCGCCAGGCATCATCACGTTGAAAAGCAATATCCACGCCCAGTTCACTAGCAATTTCGAGAAAGCGTCGACGCATGGCCGTAATATCCAGGGGATCACCACGCACGGCCAATTCAATACAAGCCTTGTTGGTATCCGCTGACTTGCCTTCTAAAGCAACTCGCCCAGATAAACGCGTGATATCTTCGATATTCAGACCATTTTCTGACACAACCTTTGCCGCCGCCGCCATATGGCGCGCAGTGATTTTTCTGGCCAACAAGGTCACGATAAAACGCGACCTTCCTTGTCCACCTACCCATTCATCATAAGAGGCTTCAGCCACAGGCGTGAATCTAACCTTAAGCCCCTGGGCATGACAAAGAAATAGAACATCCTTAAGTAAAGGTGATGAATCTACAGAGCAAGGAATTTCAACCAGCATACCCAGCGTCAATTGATCATGAATAACGGCTTGACCAATATCAAGAATCTGAACTTCAAAACCGGCCAGAATGTGCATTAAATCCGAAGTCAGACCGGCGCGATCAGCACCTAGCACATTGATCAGATAAATTTCACCCATTCCCGGTTCTCTCCTCGCTCACAACAAGAGACGCATTGTACTTCAGTTGCTCATATACGCTCAGGACAGTTCATGCTTTTTTTACATGCCACAAGCACAGTATTAACATGACATATTGGCTACCAAATCCACTAGTCTTCTTTGACATCCTCCCCTCCCTCAGCCGATGGCTGCCGCTTACGCGGGCCCCTGAACCCCTTGGGGTCTTAGGAAAGGGAGTG
Source organism: Pseudomonadota bacterium (assembly GCA_021804355.1). Taxonomy (GTDB): domain Bacteria; phylum Pseudomonadota; class Gammaproteobacteria; order Pseudomonadales; family Moraxellaceae; genus JABEVH01. Next base: position 35,339 of record JAJZHP010000014.1, read on the forward strand.
GATTCCTTCTGCAAGACGCTCATGTCCAATCCTTAGACCCCAATATTTTCAGGGGACGCGAGAATGTTGGTGGCGGCATTGATGTCGCGGTCGTGGAGTGTACCGCACTCCACAC
>JAJZHP010000015.1 GCA_021804355.1 Pseudomonadota bacterium
AAGATCCGATATCTTGGTCAGGTAGCCTGCCTCATTCAGGTGTTCGATGTTCGCAGTGGCGGCTACGCTTCGCAAGCAGCAGAGCTCCTAAATGACCGAGATTTGTGGGAACGTGTGGTCAATACTCTCTCCTGTTCCTGCCAGCAGGCCTGCCAAAAGTGCCTCTTGGGCTTCGATACGCGATTTGAGGCAGAGCGCTTGGACCGCCTAGCAGCTCTCGACTGGGTGAATTCTGCCTGGCTGGATTTGCTGGCAGTACCAACAACCAATCAGGTGTTCGAGACTGGAACACAGGCCGAGACAGCGTCACTGCTGGAGGCCGTGGAGCGCGAGCTAGCCAAAGGCGTCTTTGAGGCTGTCGCCATTACGATGGCGGGCTCGCCTGACCAGTGGGATCTGGCTAGGGCCCGCTATCTTCGCAATCGGCTCCATGCCTGGCGGACCCGCGGCTTAGCTGTTCACCTGCGGTTGCCCGCCGGTGTGCTGCTGTCGATCAGCGACTTGGACCGCCAGCATCTGGCTGCTCTGGCGCAGAGTGATGTGGCAGTGGAAACCCTCGATGTCACTGATCTCGCCAATGGATTCCGGCCAGTCATTGGCTTGAAGACCGGCAACCGTTGCCTGACCTGGGCTAGTGACAACCTTGGTATGGTGATTCCCGATCGCTATTGGGGCACCCAGCCTGACGGCTACAAACTCCTACGCGGAGACCTTATTTGGCAACACCCTCAACAGCGTCTTTCGGCAGAGTCTCTGACGCCACCTGTGCCAGAATGTGTCGTCGCCATCGAAATGCATCATGAGCTGGATGGTCAGCTACAGACCTTTGGCAAGCGGTTCTGGACTCACCTCGCCTCCCAGGTGCCTACCATTCAGCGCATCCTTAATGGCGAGGAGAAAATCGTCGAGATTACCTATGAGGATCGCTACGTTCGCAATCCGGCTACGGCAGCGACAGTGATGCTCGTTCTATATGAGGCTGCACGCTTGGGAGGCCCCGTGAAGTCGCCCAGCATTTTGGTCCGAGGTATTGCCTTCCACCGTGATGACAATCGCAGCCAGTACCAGTGCTGGCACGACTGGCAAGATGAACAGGCCCGAGATGTGGCAATCCAGGCAGCTTTCGAATATTGCGGACTGAAGGCCGCGGTGAAGAGCCAGCCGGCGCTACCCCATGGCCGGACACTGACGCTCAAGCTCGAATCAGGTTGCAGCCTGACTATTCAGCTAGATCAGGGATTCTCCTACTGGGAAGTGGTGTCGGACTCGCGCCAGCGGCAGGTGTCTACCTTCAAATTCCATGCAAAGGAGATAGGCAAGGAGTTGGCGGAACTTCGAATTAATCTCAAGGGTCAGGACGACACCCCAACACAGATATATGTGAAACGGCAGTAAACGACTGTCGTCGTTGTGCCCATCAACCCATTAAGTGGACACTATTTTCACGGCCTTAGGTAAGGCTCCAGCGATCGCGGTAGGAATGGGCATTACTGCCCACCCCCCGCACAGATCCGTACGTGCAGCATTACCGCATACGGCTCCTGCCTGCCGTTGATTGAGTAGTTGTAGCGGAATGAGAATGCTCCGGCCCGTGTGACAGCCATTGCCAGACGTGTGATCATTCCCACTCAATAGTTGCCGGGGGCTTGGAGGAGACATCATAAGTCACCCGGGAGACCCCATCTATCTCATTGATGATGCGATTGGAGACCAATTCAAGCAGCTCATAGGGTAAATGCGCCCACCTAGCTGTCATAAAATCAATGGTTTCCACGGCGCGTAGTGCAATCACCCACGCATAACGACGTGCATCGCCTACCACACCGACAGAACGTACAGGCAGGAATACAGCGAAGGCCTGGCTGGTTTTATGGTACCAACCCGCCTTGTGCAGCTCTTCCAAAAAAATATCATCTGCTTTACGCAGCACCTCGGCATATTCGCGTTTGACCTCACCCAGAATACGCACGCCCAGACCTGGTCCTGGAAAGGGGTGACGATGCACCATATCATAAGGCAAACCCAAGGCCAGCCCCAGACGCCGTACTTCATCCTTAAATAGCTCGCGTAGCGGCTCAACCAGTTTTAGCTTCATGGTCTCAGGTAGTCCACCCACATTGTGATGCGACTTGATGACATGAGCCTTACCGGTTTTGCTAGCTGCCGATTCGATAACATCCGGATAAATGGTGCCTTGCGCCAGCCAGCGTACATCACTCAATTTGGCAGCTTCTGCATCAAATACTTCAATAAAAGTACGACCTATAATTTTGCGCTTGGCCTCGGGATCTGATACCCCCTCCAAACGCTGCAAGAATAGATCTGCGGCATCCACCCTGACCACGCGCACGCCCATATGCTGGGCAAACATGGCCATGACATGATCACCTTCATGCAAACGCAGTAGCCCGTTATCCACAAAAACACAGGTCAGACGATCACCGATAGCGCGATGCAACAAGGCTGCCACCACCGAGGAGTCCACACCGCCTGATAGTCCCAGCAAAACTTGATCTTCGCCCAGACGTGCACGCAATGACGAGACCGACTCTTCTATGATGTTCTCTGCCGTCCATAAGGCATCACAAGCACATACCTGATGCACAAAACGTTCAAGCAAACGCATACCTTGGCTGGTATGCGTTACTTCAGGATGAAATTGTACCCCATACCAGCGCCTCTGCTCATCACTCATGGCAGCAACGGGACACGTAGACGTCGATGCCGTCGCTTTGAATCCCGGCGGCAGGCTAGTCACCTGATCACCATGACTCATCCAGACATCGAGCAGTGCTACACCCTGATCATCAACACGATCTTCAATACCCTGGAGCCAGTTATCGGGAGCCTTGATCTGCACGGCTGCATAGCCAAATTCACGCTTTTCACAGGACTGCACCCTGCCCCCAAGCTGTTGCGCCATGGTTTGCATACCATAACAAATGCCTAGCAGCGGAACACCTGCCGTAAAAACAGCCTCAGGCGCACGCGGAGTATCCTGCAGAGTCACCGATTCCGGGCCTCCTGAGAGGATAATACCGCGAGGAGCAAAATCTTTGATTTCCTGTTCAGACATATCAAATGCCCTCAACTCACAGTAAACCCCCAACTCACGCACGCGTCGTGCAATCAATTGGGAATACTGTGAGCCAAAATCCAAAATCAGAATTTTGTGGGCATGAATATCAAGTGTCATAACGTGCTCATTCACGGGATTGAGGAGGAAGGAAAGTCGAAGATGACTGACGGTTCCTGGCCATCAGCCAGACCAAGCCTACATGGCTGGCCACGACCAGCAAGACCACGAGCAGCAGTGCCCACCAGCCATAGTTCAACAAGAAATCCAGCATACTTACCCCACGCGATAGTTGGGGGCTTCTTTGGTAATAGTCACATCATGAACATGCGACTCTTTCATCCCTGCTGCTGTGATTTTGACAAAACGAGGACGCTTACGCATTTCTTCAATGGTCGCCGACCCTGTATAGCCCATAGATGAACGTAAGCCACCCGTTAACTGGTGAATGATACCGCTCATGGGACCCTTATACGGCACGCGTCCCTCAATACCCTCAGGCACCAGCTTTTCCACACCCTGAGAAGCATCTTGAAAATAGCGATCCGAGGATCCATTGCGCGCAGCCATGGCACCCAAAGAACCCATGCCTCGGTAAGCCTTATAATACCGCCCTTGAAACAGCTCCACCTCACCCGGTGCTTCTTCTGTGCCTGCCAACAAGGAACCTATCATGATGGAATGAGCCCCGGCAGCGATGGCCTTGGCAATATCCCCTGAGTAACGTATGCCCCCGTCAGCAATCAGAGGAATATCATCTTTCAGTGCACGCGCCACATCATCAATAGCCGATATCTGGGGAACACCAATACCGGCCACGATACGCGTTGTACAAATAGAACCAGGACCAATACCCACCTTCACAGCATCTGCTCCTCGATCACGCAGTGCCAAGGCAGCATCTCCTGTTGCGATATTACCTCCTATGACCTGCATATCGGGGTAATTTCTTTTGATCCAGGCTACCGTATCTAATACGCCCTGAGAATGGCCATGCGCCGTATCGACAACCAATACATCCACACCAGCCTCAATCAAGGCCTCAATCCGGCTCTCCGCATCCTTCCCTGTCCCTACGGCTGCTCCTACTCGCAAGCGACCCTGGTCATCCTTGCTTCCCGAGGGGTATTGTTCAGCCTTACGAAAATCATTGACTGTAATCAAACCCTTGAGACGAAAATCATCATCGACAACCAGAACCTTTTCGATACGATGTTCATGCAATAACGCCCGAATACGCTCAGGTGATTCACCCTCGCGCACCGTAACTAATTTATCCTTGGGTGTCATGATGCTGGATACCAGCAGCTCAGGCTGGGTAACAAAACGTATATCCCGACTGGTCACAATACCCACCAAGTCCAAACCATCCACCACAGGCACTCCCGAGATGCGATTGGCTTGAGTCAACGCCAGCAATTGTCCTACCGTCGTATCAGGAGTGACGGTAATAGGATCCTTGACCACGCCGCTTTCAAACTTCTTAACTCGACGTACCTCGGCAGCCTGAGCCTCAATCTCCATGTTTTTATGCAGGATGCCGATGCCTCCCTCCTGGGCAATGGCAATCGCCATGGCAGCCTCGGTTACCGTGTCCATCGCCGCCGATACCAGCGGCAAATTAATATAGATGCCACGCGTCAGGCGTGTTTTAAGGATGACATCCTTGGGCAACACGTTGGAATAGTCTGGCAGCAGCAGCACATCATCGAAAGTCAACGCTTCTCTAACAATCTCGAGCATGAATGGCCCCACAACCAGGCAGAGGGATAAGAGAGCTAGTATAAGGGATCACAAGGTCGGGGTAAACGCAATCACGATGGCTACCCGTGATCAGGCGGCACCTCCGCACTGCAATGATGGTCCATGGCAGGTCGCAGCACACTTAAATCCGGACTGTTACGGTAGGGGTCATCGGGAATATATCCAACATTCAGGACACCCCAGTCATACAACATGCATACCGTATTGGCCAGTACAGGCGTGGGGACGGGGTCACCACCCTGACGCCAGTCTTTAGCCTGAAGCTCAAATATGGTTTTCCTCAAGCCTTGCGGAAAGGCTTTGACATGATCAAATAAATCACGATAAAAACCGGAGTGATAGTCGGCTTGCTCCATATACGGCATGGCTTCAATGGCCGTGTAATCAAACTCAGCCAGCGATGACTCTAGCGACTGGGCATACCATGTTTCAGCTTTTTTATGCAGCACCACCTGAGCATATAGATTACGCGCCGTCAGCAACCCGGGATGATCAGCACGCAACCGCCGCGCCATGTTCAGAGCCAAGTTATCCAGCGCATCCGTCTTTAACAACGTCCACATGGACAGCCATTCAGGATGCAGCCGGATTTCAGCCACGCTACCAGGCATCCCCCAAGACTGATAACTCAATCGGGCAAACGTGCTGTCGTCCTCAAAATCAGACAAGGTAATGTCATCATGAAATAAGACGCCATTGAAATAGGCATGGCGCCCTAAATCAGTATACATATCCCTGATGACGCCTTTAGCCAAAGAAGAAAAGGGTGACAACCTAGGATACCCGGTTGCCACATAATTAGGTTTGTTGGGTAAAGTGACCACCACATCCTGAGCTGCCCGATCACTTTGTGGAAGTTGCCATGCCAGTAAGGGCATCCAGGCATAGACATGCCTGACCTGGGTGAGTTGCCTGATCGACCAGGCCACATGATTGAACAGATCCTGCCTGACCGGGAGGTGATGATTAGGAAAATACACAGCATCCGCAGCACCATTGCCATCGGGGTCGGCAAAAGCCTGCAGGTACACCGTATTGACATCACTGTCGCGTACCCGTTGCAACAATTTTTGCAGATTGCTGGCCTCCTGAGCAGGATTGGCATCATAAACATAGTCGAGATTGACATGCATGACACGAACAGGCCCATGCCTACTCGTCTTCTCATCAACCTGCATATCATGCTCAAGCTGCCAAGGGGAGATGCCGTTATCCACGATATGCTGCAAAATACGACGTTTCCCACGCGCATCCAGCAAACCCTCATGCCCTAAACCCAGGCTAAGCCCTAAGCTTGCAGCGATCTGCGTGCACACTTCATTGAAATCACCACCAGGCCACATGATGATATGGGGATGTAGCCCCAGCCGCTGCTCAAAAAGCTGCTTACTTCGTTGTAAGTCATCATAAATCCTTGCCCGGTAAGCTTTCTCGGATTCATATCCTGCCTGACGGCCCAACCAGGCTCGTGTCGTTGCTGCAGGCTGCCTATCTCCTTGCGGATCCCCAGGCAGCGGCATATCCAGTTTATCTCCCTCCACGGCCAAACTTACCATAGGATCTTTAGCCAGCTCTTCAATATCCGTCCAACTTAAGTAACGCCTGTCATGATCCCTTAACTGATGACCTACCACACCTACCACGGCAGGCACATGCAGCACATGCAAGATGGGCAATACTTCATGCATAAACAAGGGGCCGGGAGCATCAAAGCAAACAATGACTACCTTGCTAGGATGCGCAGCAGCCTGCTTGTCATTCCAAGCATCCCATCGTTTGAATAAATAACCGTTATTTTTTAATTCATTCAACTGCCGTAGTAACAGGGTGGGACTCACCCCCTGACCGGAGGCTGATGGCTGAGATATGGCTGAAATTTGTGGGTAACGCAAGACCAAAGGTTCAGCCCCTGCTGTCCGTGCAGACAAACCCAAAATCACAAGACACCCCAGGCAGAGCTGATAATAGATAGTTGATAAAGTCATCATGCAGTCCAAGGTAGGCGTATCGCTTCGCTAGCGTCAAGTGAAAATCTTTACTGACCACCATCCAAAGCAGCTTTTTGTGCATCAGGTATCTGCCCGGCTGTGACTGCTGCCGCCTTGGCCTTATCCTCATCGGATTGCAAATGATGTACATACTGTGTAAATGCACCGCCAGCCTGTGACACCGTATCGACAGCAGAAACAGGCGGAGTTACCGGCTCAGGACCGTACATACTATCCAGATTGGGCATATGACGTGTGTCCACGCTGACTTTATGAGCTCCTGCATGAGGCTGGCTGGAAAAATGGGTCACTCCATCAGCATCCTGCCAACGGTAAACCTGAATCTGCTTGCCTGTAGCCGGCTGATTGGATTTATCCGTCACCACCGTTTTGGCAGGCTGCATAAGCCAATAGGCCAGCGGCAGGCACAATAAAACAACCAGCACAATATTCTTCATGACAGCCTCACGACTTGTTTTCTACAATGGACACCATGGCCACCACCGGCAACCCAGTCTTATGCCTACATCTGACATCCTGAGCGTCACCTCCCTCAACACCTTAGCAAGAGACCTTTTGGAAGGTCAGTTTGCCCATGTCAAGGTGGAAGGCGAAATCTCCAACCTCAGCCAGGCTAGCTCAGGCCATCTGTATTTTACACTCAAAGATGCCCAGGCACAGGTTCGAGCAGCGATGTTTCGCTCTCGCCGACAAAACCTGCGGCTACAACCCGCTGATGGCATGAAAGTACAAGCTCATGGACATCTCAGTCTCTACACCCCTCGCGGCGACTATCAACTCATCGTTGAAAACATGGTTGCAGCAGGCGCAGGAGACCTGCAGGCAGCTTTCATCAAGCTCAAGGAAAAGCTGGCTACCGAAGGTCTGTTTAACCATAAACGACCTTTGCCCTACTTACCTACCCAGTTAGCATTAATTACTTCTCGTCAGGGAGCGGTTCTGCATGATGTACTTAGTATACTTAAACGACGTCATCCTGCCCTGGCGGTGACATTAATGCCTGTCCTGGTCCAGGGAGAACAGGCAGCTCCGATGATCATTCAGATGCTTAACCGTATCCATGCGTCATCAGGATTTGATGTTGTGCTTATTTGCCGCGGCGGTGGGTCCCTTGAAGATCTTTGGGCATTCAACGATGAGACCCTGGCTCGAGCCATTCGGGCCTGCCCTATTCCGGTCATCAGTGCCGTTGGCCATGAAACTGACTTTACCATCGCTGACTTTGCGGCAGACCTCAGGGCCGCTACTCCCTCAGCTGCAGCTGAGATACTTAGCGAAGGAGCACTGCGACTGCATCAGCAATTGCAGCAACTGGCCCAGCGTATCACCCGCCCACCCCGCCAGATCAGAGATCACGGACAGCGGCTTGATCAGTTACAACAACGTCTTATGCAAGCCTGGGTGCATCTGTACCGATTTCATAAAGATCAGTTCAAACAGCACATGACGCGACTGCAGAACCAGCACCCTCAACAAAAACTGCGTCACCAGCAGGAACAACTGAAAGCCATCTATGCCCGGCTCGAACTTGGCATGGATCGCTCGCTGATCACCAGGCAACATGCTTATCGCATGTTTTGTCAACGTTTTGTATCCATGAACCCTGCAGTGCGACTACATAGCTTACGTGAGCACTTTATTCGCCAAAAAAACCAGCTACACAGCATTTTTCCTGCTCAGCTAGGACAAGCAAGAACCCAGCTGGAATTTTTGGCTCATCGCGCTCATATCGCCAGCCCCTTGACGACCCTATCCCGCGGCTATGCCATTCTTGAAGGACCGCATGGTATCGTCCGGCAAGCTCATGACGTGCATGTGGGGGATGAGATTTATGCCCGCCTTCACGAAGGCCATCTATCACTGCGTGTACTTGACACCGATAAAGGCGACCGATGAAACAACACCCCCTGCTACTGTTAGTTACGCTGACCTGTATTCCGGCCTGGTCCCTGCAAGCTGATGCCGTCAACGGAGGTATTGCACTTATCCCTTTACCCGACTCATCGATAGCTCCCGAAGTTTGGTACCACGGACAACGTGTTTTGGTTACAGGCCATGATGGGCATTGGCAAGCCGCGGTAGGCATACCGTTATCACAATCAGCTGGCGATGATTATTTGAATATCACCGGGTCTAGCAACAAGATTCCCTTTACCATCAGCCATCGCGACTATCCCGAGCAGCATATTTTTCTAAACAATACCCATCAGGTCAATCCAAGCCCTGATGAACTTTCACGCATACACGGTGAGCTCAAACAAGAACTGGACGATTTTGCAGTCTTTGATGGAACGGTTGATCCCCATGCTCTGAACCTGACTAAACTCCCGGTTAAGAGCAACCAGGTATTGAGTGCCTTTGGTCTGAAGCGTTTCTTTAATGGTGAGCCCCGTGCGCCCCATTCTGGCCTGGATCTTAAAGCAGCCGAAGGTGAACCGGTAACGGCTCCAGCCAGCGGCCGGGTATTGATGACCCGGCAGCTTTTTTTCAATGGCAATACCATCATGCTGGATGAAGGACAGGGTCTGATCAGCATGTACTGTCACTTAAGCCAGATCAGCGTGCATGAAGGACAGCTCATCCAAGCAGGGGATTTATTAGGGTATGTAGGACACACCGGACGAGCAACAGGCCCGCATCTGCACTGGTCCGTCAGTCTGAACGGGGTTCGTGTCGACCCGCGTTTGTTACTGACCCCAGCCCTGAACGCCAGCCTGTTACCTCACTGAAAACCCACAAGGAACTGGATCCACCCAGCAATAAAACCAAAAATACCGCCAAGAACCACAATGATCCACTCATCCTCCTGAAATGCCGGCCGTAACAAATCCTGAAACTCCGCAGGTGTCATGGCTTTCATACGCACAGAGAATATACGAGCGATCACGGCCGCGCGATCTTTATTAAATGCAGGGTCCTGCAAAGGCTCCAAGGATTTCTTGGTAGCCATATCAACCACCGTACGCTTTAAGTCTGCATAGCCCTGTGGCCCCACCGTCAGCTGTATGGCCGTGCGAACCACACCACCATCCAGCAGTGGAGAAAGATGACGCTTAATCATGGCGCGCGTTCTGTCCGAACGCTTGCCCGTCATCATCTCTGTCATGATATGACCGATTGTCATCATCTCTTCCGTGGATAGTTGAGAGAATTTTTCAGCCACGTCATCTTGTCGTTTCAGGAACACGCCCTGCAGCTTCCATGGACCTATATAAACCGGATTAAGTGGCCTGAACACCATATTGATCGCCACCCAGTTCGTCATATAGCCCAAAGCTGCGCCATACAGGGGAAGTCCCCAGTGGTAGGGCCAGAAGTTCCAGCAAACCATCTGCACCGTACCGAATATCAAACCTATCCACATAGAAGAGTTGACGACGAAAGCGATTTCATGATTACCCACTTCCTGAAATGTCCTGACCATCAAGCCCTTGTCAGCTTCAAGCCGGCTCACCACCATATGCTTGAGATCCATCAGGTCTTCAATATTTTCACTCATGTCCTTAACGAGTTTATCCATAACCTCAGGCAACTGACGTCGAACCCGTGCATAAACACGCTTCTTGATCGCATTGGGCAGATTTTCCCAGAGCACATGATTTTTTTCATTCATGATCTCATCGATAAAATCTTCGACGTTATTCAGCAGTTCATTGCTGATATGCCGTGCAATAACCTGTGGTTCCATCTCCCGAAAGACTTCATCGAGCGTACCTAGTTTGGCCAGGGTATTATCTACCGTAATCGCAGCCATTTTAGCTGCCTTACGCGGAACTATGCCTTGCCATCCTATCCAGGGCTTCCAGATACCCACAAACTCCAGAGGGTAGAAAACCATCTTCATGGCAAACCAGACATGAACCCATGTAACGATCGCCGCCACAAACGGAATACTGACAAACGCCCAAAATTCGTGTTGGTGATGGAGATAAATACTATGCCCCATCGCTAAAAGGCTATCCCACATAATGTCTCAATCGTTGTATGAGCAGACGACTCAGGATGCCTGTCTATTCCCTGACACCCCCCGAATAACTCTAAATAATATCAGCTTTTCATGGGCTTAAACGAATTATTTTAAGCCGACAACCGACTGCTTACCTTGCTTCAGATCATCTGCCTTTGACAAATCGCAGGAGCCGCTTACGTTTTGTAACCTGACGCTGGGTCAAAACCTGAGGTTTATCCTTGAATGGATTTTCCCCCGACCTGAACTCCATACGAATCGGCGTCCCCTCCAGTCGCAATTCGCGCCGAAATACATTCTCCAGATAGCGCCGGTAGGGAGCAGGGATATGTTGCGTCTGATTACCATGAAAAATAAACGTGGGAGGAAAATTACCTCCCATATGACCATAACGCAGCTTGATGCGGCGACCATGCACCAAAGGAGGCTGATGTGCTTCCATGGCATCCTCTACCAAGCGCGTAACTTCAGCAGCGGTAACACGCCGACTAGCCGCCTCATACGCTCTGTGCACCGAGGGGTAGAGTTCACCGACTCCTGTTCCATGCCGCGCTGAAATAAAATGCACACGCACATAATCCACAAAGCCAAGCCGACGATCCAGCTCCTGACGAACAATTTGTTTATCGTAATCGCTCATGCCATCCCATTTATTGATGGCAAGCACTAAGGCTCTTCCTGCTTCGAGCGCATAACCTAACAAGTGCAAGTCCTGATCAACGATACCCTCACGGGCATCCAACACAGCAATCACGACATGGGCATCTTTGATAGCCTGCAAGGTTTTGATCACTGAGAACTTTTCCACGACCTCATCGACCTTGCCCCGTCGCCGCACACCTGCCGTATCAATCAAGGTATAGGGCTTACCATGGCGCTCGTACGGGATATAAATGCTATCGCGGGTGGTCCCTGGCATATCAAACACCACCACGCGATCCTCACCCAGCATTCGATTAACCAGCGTGGACTTACCCACGTTAGGTCGCCCAACCACGGCTATGCGTATACCATGTTCTTGTTCTGTGGATAGCTCAGTTTCAGGAACTTCCGCCAGTACCTGACTGACAAGATGCAAAATACCTCGACCATGGCTCGCTGCTATGGCATACATCTCGCGAAACCCCAGCCCAAAAAACTCGGACATTCCGGTACTTTCATCCATGCCATCCACTTTATTGACGACCAGAATGACACGCTTTTCCTGAGACCTGACTTCCTGTGCTAATGCCTGATCTGCCGACGTTAAACCGGCACGGGCATCCACCATAAAAAAAAGAATATCAGCTTCACTCATGGCTGCTCGGGACTGTTCAGCCATGCCTATTTCGATACCTGCCTCTCCCTCGCCTAATCCGCCCGTATCGATAACGATAAAACTTCTGCCTTCTACACGCGCATCTCCATACTTTCTATCTCGGGTCAATCCCGGAAAATCAGCCACCAGGGCATCACGAGTACGCGTCAGTTGATTAAACAAGGTTGATTTACCAACGTTGGGTCGGCCAATCAGGGCAATAACAGGTCGCATGGATTCACCTAGATTTCTGGAGGGTCAGACCGACAACCCGGCCACCCTCACTTTGCAGATAGATATCGCTACCATCGACGACGGGAGGTGATTGAAACCCACCTGTCCTATAAAAGTGGGAACGACCTAGCCAGTGTCCATCCAGCGCAGAAGCCACATGCACCCAACCCTGAAAATCAGCCACGAGCAGCATACCGTCTAGCTGAACAGGAGCTGTTAAACGTCGACCTCGCAAATCCGACTGCTTCCATACCGACTTTCCTGTGGACACATCAATAGCTTCAATCACACTGTCTTCATCCACAACAAACACATTACCTATCCCCAACCCTATACCTTGCCAGGATGAAAGGCGGTAATCCCAACGATGACGGCCATTATCCGGATCAATAGCCGCCAACCCTCCATGGTAACTGACGGCATAAAGTGTATCGGCATCCACCGCCAGATCACCATCAACGTCATTCATACGCTCAAGTTCAGTCCGCCCCTGGGAATCAACCACATGCGTGTCCCATAACGGATCACCGGTCTTGCCATTAAAAGCAAGGAGACGCCCATCACCCGTGCCCATCACCAGGGTTCCATTCACCCAGATCGGCTTGGCCATGCCATGTAACGACAAGGAAGGCACAGAGGAATCAACGCTCCAGCGTACTTTTCCTGTCAGTCGATCCAAAGCGTAGAGCCGACCATCATTGCTGGCCACGAACACGCTCTCAGCGGTTACCAAGGGCTCTGACATCGGAGTACTGGCCAAAGAGGCAGTCCAGAGAGCCTGTCCATTCTTGCTAGCATAAGCAAGCACGCGGCCATCCACGGTCCCCATGACAGCCACGCCATAGCCGGCATCCACGCCTACACTTAATAACGCATGGCTATGTACCCGCCATTGCCGTTTTCCAGTGGCGCGATCATGCGCCTCCAGCGTTCCATTGCTGGAAGCAACCAGTATTTGCGATGCACTGACGGCAGGGCGCAACAACAAAAAACGACCATGATTACCGTCACCAATACGAAATGACCATAGCTTATGAACCGTCACCGTCGAATTAACTAACTTAGGCAGAGGATTGGGTTTGATTTCCTTGGGCTTATCCGAGCTGCAGGCAGCCATGAACAAAGCACATCCACCCAACGCCAGTAATGTCAGGTGTTTCAACCTCACGAGGCAGGCACTCCCTGAGCTGGAACATCCTGGGGCTTAATGCCTAAATCAGCCATTTTCATATTAAGTAAGGGTCTGGGAGGCAATTTAGCAGCTACCAGAGCATCCTTGGCTGCCTGATAAGAGGCATGAGCCTTATCCAGATTTTTAGCCTGTACCCAGGCATCACCCTGCAACTCCAGAGAAGATGCCTGGTAAGCTGGATCCGTGATGGCCTGAGCCTGTTTGATCGCAGCTTCTGTCTGTCCTTGCGCCAGCAACACTTGCGCCAGGCGCAAATGCGTCAACGCTGCCACTTGAGCATCAGGCGTATGAGCCAGCACTTCATTAAGCTGTTTGGTAGCTTCATTCAGATCGCCATGGTCCACCGCTTTACGGGCCAACATCCAACGCGCAAGATTGGCGTAGCCACTATTAGGCTGGCTGGCGATAAGTTTATGGGCATCCGACTGCAGGGCCGTATTATGTGCAGCATCACCAGCCTGATCCTGCTCATAATCCATCATGACCTGCTGAAAATGCATAGCTCCTTCTTCCTGAATCTTACGTTGATGCACCTGCCAGTATCTCCAACCAGCAAACGCTACGGAAGCTATCAGTAACAGGGACAAAACAGCATTACCATAATCTTCCCAGAATGCCTTAAGGGATTCGATCTGCTCTTCTTCTGAATAATGACTCACAGCACTGCAACTCCTTCAGTATGTTTTAATATCCTACCCCTCAGAGGGCAAAATGGGCTCGCAGCCATACGACGGCTTCTTCTTGACTCATGACTTCCTGATCACGCTCTTCTCTTAACCATTTGATGGTTACACGGCCTGTGGCCATTTCATCTTCGCCTAATATCAGGGCAAATCGAGCGCCACTCCGGTCAGCTCGCCGAAACTGGCTCTTAAATCCCCCTCCTCCCATGTGTACTAAAACTCGCAATCCTGTCAATCCATCACGAATTTTTTCCGCCAGAACCAAGGCTGCTCCTGAATACCCCTCACCTTGTCCTAGCACCATGACATCTGCTTGCCGGGACACCTGGGCTTCTGTCACTTCCTGACACAATAGAATCAGTCGTTCCATACCCATCGCCATACCGACAGCTGGCGTAGGACTCCCTCCCAACTGGGCAACCAATCCATCGTAGCGGCCACCTGCACACACCGTACCCTGGGCGCCCAGAGCGGTTGTCACCCACTCAAACACGGCACGATTGTAATAATCCAAGCCACGCACCAAGCGAGGGTTGACACGATAAACGACTCCAGCCTTATCTAAAAGAGCCCGTAAGGTAGCAAAATGTTCAGCCGCAGCCTCATCCAGGTAATCCGCGAGTATAGGGGCGTTATTCAATACCTCCTGCGTAGCGGGATGCTTGCTATCCAGTACTCGCAAAGGATTGCTATCTAAACGCCGCTGACTGTCCTCATCCAGCACCGAGCGGTGTATATTCAAATAATTAACCAGGGCTTGACGATAACTGACACGGGCATCGGCATCCCCCAGGCTATTAATTTCCAGATGAACATGATCTGCGATGCCTAACGCCTGCCATAATCGAGCGCAGACCAAGATCAACTCGGCATCGATATCCGGGCCACTCAAGCCGAGCGACTCCATACCAAATTGATGAAACTGCCGATAGCGCCCTTTTTGCGGCCTTTCATAACGAAACATAGGTCCGGAGTAGTACAGTTTGGCCGACTGATTATGCAGCAACCCATGCTCCAGGGCTGCTCGCACACATCCGGCTGTACCTTCAGGACGCAAAGTCAGAGATTCTCCCCCACGATCAGCAAAGCTGTACATTTCCTTTTCAACGATATCCGTCACTTCACCGATGGCACGCGCATAGAGAGGGGTCATCTCTACCACAGGTAAACGTATCTCCTCGTAGCCATAAGCCATCGCTGTATCACGTAAGATGTCTTCGACCCGTTGCCACCATCCAGTCATGGTCGGCAAAATATCATTCATGCCACGAATAGCTTTAATGCTTTCATTCATGCCGATGCACTTTTCATAATGATCTTTTCATCCTGCTCTGCCTGCTGCTTGATCTTGGCCCGAACCAAGCGTTCGACTTCATCAACAATATCTTCCGTCGCAATCAGGTGACTTTTATCGCCGCCTAAGTACACCAAGCTGCGAGGACTAGCTCCACATATACCGATATCTGCTTCCCGAGCCTCTCCGGGGCCATTGACCTTACACCCGATTACAGCAACATCCATAGCTAGTCTGACATCTTCCAGCCTGGCCTCAAGAGCATTCATCACGCGGATAACATCGAATTCCTGACGTGAACAACTAGGGCAAGCAATGAAATTTATTCCATTGGAACGCAGACCCAGACTTTTCAGGAGATCAAACCCTACTTTGACCTCATCTTCTGGAGGTGCTGCTAAGGATATTCTCAAGGTATCGCCTATGCCTTCCAGCAGCAGTGCCCCTAAGGCTACGGCTGATTTTACGGTGCCTGAGCGAAACACCCCTGCTTCCGTAACTCCTAAATGCAAAGGCTGTTCAATCTGTGATGACAGCTGGCGATAAGCATCCAGGGTCAAAAAAACACTGGAGGCTTTGACACTGACTTTAAATTCCTGAAAATTCATGCGATCAAGAATATCGATATGACGTAGCGCCGACTCAACTAAAGCCGCCCCTGTAGGTTCACTGTATTTTTTTTGCAAATCCTTTTCCAGCGAACCGGCATTCACACCGATACGCATAGAAATACCTAGATCTCTTGCGCAATCGACAACTTCACGCACCTTATCATCCGCACCTATATTGCCTGGGTTGATGCGAAGACAGTCTGCGCCAGCACGAGCAGCCGCCAGCGCAATACGGTGATCAAAGTGTATATCAGCGATCAAAGGCACTTGTACGGCCTGACGTATGCGGGCAAGCGCAGCCGCTGCATCCAGACTTGGCACCGACACACGAATCATGTCTGCACCTGCAGCGACACAACGCTGAATCTGCGCTACCGTGGCATCCACATCACAGGTATCGGTATTGGTCATGGTTTGCACGGTGATGGGAGCATCACCGCCCACAGCAACACTCCCCACCTGAATTTTACGGGTCTTGCGGCGTTTGATAGGGCTCAGCATATGCATAACAGGGCCTCAGGGTTGTATCGTCAAATCGGCAACATGATCATGGGTGTGACTCGTCAAATCTATCAACTTGTCCTGAACTGACAGCGTCACATTCTCCGCATTACCCACTCGCACATGCCAGGGCGCCATGCCTTCTACCGACAGATTTTCTCCAGCATGATGTAAACCCTCAGCCTGAAGATGCCCCTGTGCATCGGTCACGCGAATCCAGGCATCACCCTTCAGCTGTATTTGCAGCGCTGACTTGGTGATAAGCCCGGCTGCCTCGGCAGCAGGGGCCGCCACAGGTTGGTCCCCCGTCACCGGCATCGTCGCAACCACAGCGGGCTTAACTGCAGCCATGGCAGCAGCATTAACCACGGGCACGACTGGCTGCGTTACTGCTGCAACGCCTGCACCCTCAGCTGTCGCCGTATGGTTCGATAGCGTCAAGGGCAATGCAACCGGCGCATTGACTGCGGCGCCAGCATCAGGTGTGGCCTCAGTCACATCGCGCACATGCATTTTTTCCAGTGCGGGCCCCGGATTAAATGATTCATGGGATGACCAGATAAAAGCGCCTGCCACCATCAAGATCAATATACCGGCGGAAACCATCCAGAGCACCCTGGATACCTGCCGTCTTGGGCTACGCGCAACCTGTCCAAGTAACAACATGGGATTAGTACTATGATCGTTAGTTTCAGGCTGACGAGCTTCCAGGGCCTGATCAAACTTGGCAACCACATCATTCTCATCCAGATGCAACAGACGAGCATAAGAGCGCATATAACCGCGAGCAAACACGGCCCCCGGCAAAACATCATAGTTATCCGACTCGATGGCTTCAATAAACCGCAATGACAGGTTGAGTTCCGTGCCTGCCTGCTCTTGAGTCATACCTCGCAGTTCCCTGGCCCGGCGTAATCGTTGCCCCGGCATAAAGTTCAAAAAAGCATCGGTCTGGTCACGCGCCGTGGTCACTTTATTTTCAGCAGTCTGCATAATAAATTCCTCTTTCCCTTCCTAGGGCGATTAATTTCCGACCACTTTCAGATAGCTGGCGTACTCTGGACTCTGTGGATAAAGATGCTTTAGAGCCAATGCCAGGCTAGCCAGCTTATTTTGATCCCCGCTCCAACGCGCCAGTCGCCAGCCCAACCATAGCCCTCGGGCTGAGGATGGCTGTGATCCCATTAAGGTCAAATAGGCCTGATAACCTGCCTGAGCATGTACATAGTCGGCTTCATCAAATAAAATCTCGGCATATTCCAAGGTTGCTACCGGCAATTTAGCATTGAGATTCAGCGCCCGAAAAAAAGCATTTTTTGCTTCAGGTGTCATCTTTCTCTGTTCATAACAGAGCCCCAAATTCTCGAAGGCAGCATCGCGATGTTCATAACCCACATTTTGACTGGCCTTGGCAAAACGATCACAAGCCTCTTCGAATTTTCCCTGATGAAACAAAAACGTACCAAAGTCGTTTTGTGCCTGACCATTGGCAGAGTCCATGCGGACGGATCTACGGAAGTTTTTATCGGCACGCGCCCAATCACCTTCGCGAGCATAAACCAAGCCTAAGCCGTTATAAGTTTCAGATACATCCGGATCCAGTCTGCGTGCCGCTTCCAGTTCAGCCTGTGCTTTCTCCAAATCACCCATTTGCAAATAATTCATACCCAGAACATTGCGTATACGCGCAGCTTCAGCCAAATCTGTCTTATCTGACGGGGGTAACGTCGATACGCAAGCGCCCAGCATGCACGCGAGTCCCAACAGGGTAGAGCGCACTAAACCATTCATGAAGAGCCTCCCGAAATCTCTTGTACCGCCACTCTTTGCTGCCATCGCTGCGAACGTCTCGTCTTGTCTTGTACCTGTCCTACCAGCTGACCGCATGCGGCATCGATATCATCACCGCGAGTACTTCGCACGGTACATGTCAGCCCGGCATCCTGAAGAATTTTCTGAAAAGCCAGCACAGCCTCTCGCGAGGATCGTTGATAGGGGGCATGGGGAAAAGGATTAAAAGGAATCAGATTGATCTTGCTGGGGACATCATTTAATAAGCGCAAGAGTTCTCGCGCATGCTCAGGCTGGTCATTAACGCCTGCCAGCATGACGTACTCCATGGTAATCCGCCGCCGTCCTCCATCAGGACCCTGATAGCGTTGGAGATATCTGCGACAGGCAGCCATCAGCTCACGCAAGGGATAGCGACGATTGACGGGAACCAGTTCATTACGTAGTGCATCATTGGGTGCATGTAGCGAAACCGCCAAAGCAACATCCAGCGCCTCCCCCAGACGGTCCATCATCGGCACCAGCCCAGAGGTTGAAACCGTCACTCGACGCTTAGAGAGCCCATAACCCCAGTCATCCAGCATGATATTAAGCGCAGGAACCACAGCATCAAAGTTAAGCAAGGGTTCTCCCATCCCCATCATGACCACATTGCTGACTGCACGAGGAGCATCGCCCTGATCACGGCGGCATGCAATAAAAACCTGACCAATGATTTCCGCCGAAGTCAGATCTCTTTGAAATCCCTGTTTTCCTGTTGAACAAAAACTGCAATCCAGAGAACAGCCCACCTGCGATGAGACACAGAGTGTCCGTCGATCCCCATCAGGAATCAGTACCGTCTCAATCCGAGAACCTCCATCGAGCTCCAATACCCATTTATGAGTACCATCAGCAGCCGTATGCTCATAAACAACCGAAGGTGGACGCACTTCAGCCACCTCAGCTAACTGCAAACGAAGGTCTTTGGCGATATTAGTCATCAGCTCAAAGTCCGTGACCCCGCGCTGATGTATCCATTTCATGACTTGTGAGGCACGAAAGCGCGCCTGCCCCATGGAGGCAAAAAATGATTCCATATCCGGCAAGGTCATTCCTAACAGATTGACCTTGCCCTGTTCTACATTTATCATTTTATTCGACCGGTTGCTACACCAATTATGTCGATGGTCACCCCGAGAGATGACCCCAAACTTCAGCGTGTGCGGGGGCACAACTCCAAAGCACTGAAAAAATAGCTGATCTCACGCGCTGCTGAAACCGCAGAATCCGAGCCATGCACTGCATTTTCATCAATGCTTTGTGCAAAATCAGCACGCAAGGTACCCGGAGCTGCCTTCTTAGGATCTGTAGCCCCCATCAAATCACGATGGCGCTGTACAGCATCTTCGCCTTCAAGCACTTGTATCATGACCGGACCGGAAGTCATAAATGCGACCAGATCAGGAAAAAATGGACGAGCGGCATGTTCAGCATAAAAGCCTTCCGCTTCTGCTCTCGACAGGTGCTTCATCTTGCAGGCCACAATAGCCAAACCCTGCTGCTCGAAACGAGCCAAGATCTGGCCAATCACATGTTTGCCCACGGCATCGGGCTTGATGATCGATAATGCACGTTCAATCGCCATTTAACTCTCCAACATTATTCAAAACATGAAGCCATCGGCTTCAAGGGACGTGGCGATTATACGCAGGTTTTTAAAAATTCCTATGACCGTCTATCAAAGCTTGCTCATCTTTAGAGACTAATTTTTGTATTCTTCGATCCAGGCCATTTGTATGGCCTCCAACAAACGTTCACCACAATGAGACTCACTATCCTCGAACTCGGGCAAAGCAAGCACCCATTGCATCAAATCGGTAAATCGCAAAGTCTTGGGATCCATCTCAGGATATTGCTCCAGCAAGGCCAAGGCGATGTCCTGGCTATCCGTCCACAACATGAGCTAACTCCTAACTAACTGCCTTCCTTTGCGTGATTGATGCTGTATCGAGGTATCTCCACCACCAGATCTTCGCGCCCCATTCTAGCCTGACAGGACAAACGGGAGTCAGGCTCCAAACCCCAGGCCTGATCTAGCAAATCGGCTTCCAGGTCATCCATGTCAGTTAATGAGCTTCCGCCCTCTCGCACGATGACATGACACGTCGTGCAGGCACAGGCCCGGTCACAGGCATGTTCAATTTCTATATGCTGCCGCAAGGCTGCATCACAAATAGACTCCCCCTCATCCGCTTCGATCACAGCACCTTCCGGACAAATGTCCTGATGAGGAAGTATTACAATCTGCGGCATGCCTTACACTCCTGTACCATGATTAACGTTCCAGTTGATCAATACTTTGACCGGATAACGCCCTGCGTACCCCTGCATCCATACGTCTGGCAGCAAAGTCCTGACTGGATGCACTCAGTTGTTCTGTCAATGCCAGCACCTGGGGGCTTTTATTGTCAATGGCCACTCGCAGTTGCCGCATCTGCGCTTGCAATAACTGTCTTTGCTCCTGAACCAACAACAGGTCACCATCTTCAGCTAAAGCCGATGTGACGGCTTCCAGCAGACGTTCCGCTTCCACTCGCTGCTCAATCTGCTGTCTTTCCTGTTTATCCCGTTCCGCCTGCTCAAAAGCTGTACGCAACATCATCGTAATCTCTTCTTCACTGAGACCATACGAAGGTTTAACACGCACTTCCTCACGCTGACCGGAAAGCGAATCCTGGGCAGAAACGGATAACAAGCCATCAGCATCTACCTGAAACGTCACAAGGACTTTCAAGGCCCCCGCTACCCTGGGGGGCAGACCGCGTAACTCAAACCGCGCCAGTGACCTGCAATCGTCAACTTTTTCCCGCTCGCCCTGCACGACATGAAAAGACATGGCTGTCTGCCCATCTCTGTAAGTCGTAAACTCCTGAGAACGGGCAGCGGGCAGGGTAGAGTTACGCGGTAAAAATTTCTCAACCAACCCCCCCATGGTCTCTAGCCCAAGAGACAGGGGCAATACATCCAACAACAACATTTCAACGTCAGGTTTATTACCCACGAGAATATCAGCTTGACGCGCTGCGCCCAACGCCACCACACAATCTGGATCCAAATGGGTTAGAGGCTGACGCCCTAACCATTGGGCAACACGCTGCCTCACCAGGGGCATACGCGTTGAACCGCCCACCATGACCACTTCACGAATATCGCTCACTTCCACGCCAGCATCTCGCATCGCTCGCCGAACACAGCGCAGACTTTTCTCTACCCAGGGAGCGGCGATCTCTTCGAGCATGGTTCGGGTCAGCTCTCCCTTCCACAGCCTTAAGACCAAAGCAACCGTCTCCTGATCTGATAGAGCATGCTTGGCTGCCCTGGCCGCCATGCGAAGCGCAAAAGACTCTTCGTCATCAAGATGCTCAATCCCTGACTGCGCCTGGACCCAGGCGACCAGAGCATGATCTATATCATCTCCACCTAATGCCGTATCTCCTGCTGTAGCCAGTACTTCGAAGATACCCTGCTGCAGTCGCAATACGGACACATCGAGCGTTCCGCCACCCAGGTCATAAACCAGATGCAGGCCTTCTGCACCATGATCTAGGCCATAGGCGACAGCGGCCGCTGTCGGCTCACTCAACAGCCGCAATACCGTCAACCCTGCCAACCTCGCAGCGTCACGGGTAGCTTGGCGCTGGGCATCATCGAAATAAGCGGGGACCGTGATAACACAACCTACCGCAGGTCCGGACATGACTAGTTCAGCTCGCCTAGCCAGTACTTTCAGGATTTCAGCTGAAATTTCGACCGGAGATAACCACCCTGCCCGAGTTTTCAGGCGCAAAGCACCTTGCTGAACCTGCAATTCCTGTAACCATCGCCCCTGACCTTCCACTTCAGACAAAGAGCGTCCCATCAACCTCTTCACCGAGGCTATGACATTGACGGCATCGTAACCCGCGGCTTCAAGGGCTGTCTGACCCACCTCCATGCCATGCTGCCCAACATGAACGACCGAAGGCAGCAGGACCTGACCTTGCTCATCGGGTATTACCTCAGGCCGCCCGTGCCTGACCGTCGCCACCAGGGAATGTGTAGTTCCTAAATCGATACCTATAGCCAGTCGGGGAGCGGAGCGTTCGCGCGCAGTCCCCGGCTCTGAAATCTGTAACAATGCCATCAGGATTCCTCATCCAGTTGGTCAATACGTTGTTCTATTTCTTGCAATAGCCGGTGATAGAACTGCAAATGGGCATGACGGGAACGAGCATGAACAGCATTTACCTGAGTCAAAGCCTGTTCAAACTCCCTGGCCTCATGATCCATATCATGACGCAACTGTGCACGCAGAGCTTCAAATTGCCTTAATTGTTCAGCACTTTCCAAATGTTCGCGCCAAGCTATCTGCTGCATTAAAAACTCAGGGCTTAAATTCACCTCACCTTGATCCATACCCCGTAAAGCCAGCAAATGCCCCGCACGCAACACCGGAGAACGTAACACTCTCCAGGCCTCATTGATATCAGAAGCCATAACCAAAGCACGATGCTGTTCTTCCGGGGAAAACCCGGCATAACGATCAGGATGATGCTGGGACTGCAGCCGCTGATAAGCCTGCCGTACAGCCTGTTCATCGACAAAAAAGCTTTCGGGAAGATTAAACAGGTGAAAATAATTGAGCATGCCACGCCTCGGGCTTAAACCGTAAAACTTTCACCACAACCACATTCACCAGTTTTGTTCGGGTTATTAAACTTAAATCCCGAGTTTAGTCCTTCCTGAACAAAATCCAGTTCCGTGCCATCCAGATACACCAGGCTTTTAGGATCCACAATAACTCGAACACCAAAGGACTCAAAACTTTGGTCTTCCGGATTACATACATCGACAAACTCTAAAATATAGGCCAAGCCCGAGCAACCGCTGGTTTTAATACCCAAACGTATACCTTCACCCTGCCCCCGCTCTTTTAAAGAGGCTGCTACATGCCGAGCAGCTGCTTCCGTCAGACTGATACCCACCTTACTCTCCCGTTACGGATTGCTTTTGTCGGTAATCAGCAACCGCCGCCCTGATGGCATCTTCTGCCAGCACCGAACAGTGTATCTTAACAGGCGGCAAAGCCAATTCTTCCGCAATATGTGTATTACGAATGGTCAGGGCCTCGTCCAAAGTCTTACCCTTAACCCATTCCGTGACCAAGGAACTCGAGGCAATGGCCGAACCACAACCATAGGTCTTGAACTTGGCATCCTCAATGACACCCTCGCCGTTGACCTTGATTTGCAAACGCATCACATCGCCACAGGCAGGAGCCCCTACCATCCCTGTCCCCACGGCCAGATCTTCTTTCTCTAGACTGCCCACATTACGGGGATTTTCATAATGATCCAATACTTTTTCGCTGTAGGCCATGATGGCACCTCCACCAATTCAATGAGCAACCCATGCAACCGATTTTAAATCGACGCCTTCTTTGTACATATCCCACAGCGGAGACAACTCACGCAACCGACTAACGGCGTGCCGCACATGACCTATAACCTGATCAATATCTGCCTCTGTGGTAAATCTTCCTAAACTAAAACGTATGGAGCTATGCGCCATCTCATCCGACAACCCGAGAGCACGCAAGACATAGGAAGGTTCAAGACTGGCCGATGTACAGGCTGAACCTGATGATACAGCCATATCCTTAAGCGCCATGATCAACGATTCGCCCTCGACAAAATTAAAACTGATATTGGCCAGCCCCGCTATACGTTGTAGCGGATCCCCGTTAAGGAATACTTGCTCCAAAGACTGAAGCCCTTGCCAGAGACGTTGTCGTAATAATAGCAACCGCGCCTGCTCAGTTTGCATTTCCAGCCCAGCCAAGCGAAAGGCTTCACCCATACCTACGATTTGATGGGTCGGCAGGGTTCCTGACCGCATGCCGCGCTCATGACCACCACCATGAATTTGTGCCTCAATACGCACGCGCGGCTTGCGACGCACGTAAAGCGCTCCCACCCCCTTCGGGCCATAGGTCTTGTGGGCAGAAAAACTCATTAAATCAACAGGCAAAGCCTGCAGATCAATAGCAACTTTGCCCGTAGCCTGAGCCGCATCCACATGCAAAAGTATGCCCCGAGCACGGGTCAACTGACCTATAGTGGCTACATCAGTCAGTGTGCCTATCTCATTGTTGACCAGCATCAGCGACACCAGGATGGTATCTGCACGCAAAGCCTGCTCAACAGCAGCTGCGTGTACCAATCCCGTACCCGGCTCAGGGTCCAGATAAGTGACTTCGTAACCTTCGCGCTCCAGCTGACGGCAAGTATCCAGCACCGCCTTGTGCTCAATACGTGAGGTCACTATATGCTTACCCTTACCATGATAAAAGTGCGCAGCACCCTTGATAGCTAAGTTATTGGACTCTGTCGCCCCCGAGGTCCAGACAATTTCCCGCGGATCTGCATTGACCAAAGACGCCACCAATTCCCTGGCTTCTTCCACCGCTTCTTCTGCTTTCCAGCCATAAACATGCGAGCGCGAGGCTGGATTGCCAAAGTTTCCATCCAGCGTCAGACAATTCATCATTTTAGCGGCAACACGAGGATCGACAGGCGTAGTAGCCGCATAATCCAGATAGACAGGCTTATTTGTAACCATGAATGACTCCCAACGACCAGATAGCGAAATGCGCTACCTGACGGTTAACCTTGAATGAGCGTCAGACGCGACGAATCAACGTCTGGCTTGCTAATTTGCCGGGCCAGCTGACGCTCAGCCACCACCTTGATCTCATGACTATCTACCAGCTGCTGCAAGCTGATAGCCGATAAAAAACCATGAATCTGCCTGCTGAGATCCATCCATAATTCATGGGTCAGGCAGGTCAAACCTTCTTGGCAGTCACCTTGACCACCACAACGCGTCGCGTCAACAGACTCATCAACAGCATCAATGATTTCTGAAATAACGATAGAAACGCCCGGCCTGCTCAACTGGTAACCACCACCAGGACCACGCACACTACCTACCAAATCAGCTCGTCGCAATCGCGCGAACAGTTGTTCAAGATAAGAGACCGAGATCGACTGCCTCTCCGATATATCAGCAAGACTGACAGGGCCATAGCTCCCGTGCAATGCCAGATCCAGCATAGCAGTCACTGCATATCGCCCCTTCGTTGTCAGACGCATGACAACCCCTCCATCTTCATAAACTCATGTGGATACCATGCCATAACCTACTAATTTAGTCAAGTTTAGGCGCGTCATCACGCACTACCGCAAAATCCTCTGAATTCAACGCTGGAGGGACTTCATCATTAAAATCTCTGCATAATCCTTGCAGTGCCTGACACATGGCATCCATACGCCTGTCGGTAGCCTGCATATGATCCAGCAAAGACCGTATGGCAATAACTACAGGGTCTGGCATATCCGCTGCCGCACCATAAGCCTGAAAGCCAATACGACGCGCATAATCCAGTCTCGCCTGCTCGTGAGGGTCTCCGGACTTCAGGATGATTCTGCCTGGATTGCCCACTACAGTCGCCCCCTCGGGGACTGCTTTGGTCACCACAGAGTTAGATCCAATACGGGCCGCCGCACCGACAATGATCGGCCCCAAGACTTTTGCGCCCGCTCCCACCACCACCCCGTTTTGCAGGGTAGGGTGTCGCTTACCCTTGTTCCAGCTGGTACCGCCCAGGGTAACGCCGTGATAAAGCGTCACATCATCGCCAATCTCAGCTGTTTCACCTATCACGACGCCCATGCCATGATCAATAAAACAACGACGACCTATACGAGCACCCGGGTGAATCTCTATGCCCGTCAAAAACCTTGATACCGTGGACAACCAGCGCGCGAGACCCAGCAATCTCCATTGCCATAGGCGATGTGCCATACGATGAAAAATCAAAGCATGAATACCCGGATAATTGAGTAAAATCTCCAAGGTATTACGAGCCGCCGGGTCACGATCAAACACCGAAGCGACATCTTCACGTAATTCGCGCCATAGACTCATGCCGACCCCCTTAATCTTTCACCTGACGACCCAGCTGATGCTGAATATCCTTCAACATTCCGCGCATCATGTTATGTTCCATCCTATCCATACGAATACGACTGAACATACGCTTGACGCGGACCATTAACTGACGCGGATTCTCAGCAGACAAAAAACCTATCTGTATCAGCACTTGCTCAAAATGTTCGTAAAAAAGCTGCATCTCAGCCCCGCTTACCAAGTCTTCATCCCAACGCGCTTCGCCTAAAGGCATACGCGCTGATGCCTCAATACCCTCACCTTGTTGATGGGCATGCGCCATGCGCAACTCATAGGCCAGGACCTGTAAGGCTGCCGCCACATTCAGGACACCATACTCAGGATTGGAGGGAATACTGACGTGATACTGACATAGATGCAGCTCTTCATTGGTGAGCCCTCTATCCTCACGCCCAAATACGATGGCCACCTCGCGAAACTCAGATTCTTGCGCCAGTAAAGCCGCTCCCTGACGAGCCTCTAGATGAGGCCAGGGGATATGCCGCTGCCTAGCGCTGGCTGCTACCGCCAGCGAAGTATCTGCCAAGGCTTCTTCAAGACTACCCACGACCCGCGCTGTTGCCAATAAATCAGCAGCACCTGAGGCCATCGCTGTAGCCTCAGCATGAGGAAACAGCTTAGGGGTCACCAGAAAAAGCTGAGATAATCCCATGGTTTTCATGGCTCGAGCTGCAGCACCAATATTCCCTGGATGCGTGGTCTGAACCAGCACCACACGAATTCTGTCCAGCATGGCATCTCCATCAGCTCACTCATATTAAGCGCACTATGTTACCACCATCATCGTTGGGGAAGCATTCCTTAGCATAGAATCTGTTATCATGAGGGTATTCGCTTCTACATCAGGTTCTTTTTTCCATGCAGCCTACCCTTAATATGGCTCTACGAGCCGTACGCTCTGCCGGCGAGACCATTGCCCGCGCTTACGAACGACGTGAAAGTTTCGAAGTTATCCAGAAAGGCGTACACGACTACGTTACCGAGATAGATCGCAAAGTAGAACAGATGATTTTTCAGCACTTGCGTCAGACTTACCCGGAACATGGGTTCCTCGGCGAGGAAAGCGGCTCATCTAATACGAACAGTGAATTTCAGTGGATTCTCGATCCTCTCGATGGCACCACCAACTTCATTCATGGTTTTCCGCAATTTGCCATCAGCCTGGCCCTGAAAGTCAAAGGGGTAACTGAAGTCGCTATCGTTTATGACCCCTTACGGCGTGAAGAGTTCACCGCTGTTCGAGGCCGAGGAGCCAAGCTCAATAATCAGCGACTTCGCGTCAGTGCTGCAAAAGGGCTACAGGACTCGCTGATAGGCACAGGCTTCCCATTCCGGCCTGAACAAATGTCGGGCATGGACCGCTACCTCACGAGCTTTAAAGAAATTGCCGCGCAGAGCGCTGGTTTACGTCGCGCTGGAGCTGCTGCCCTGGACTTGGCTTATGTAGCAGCGGGCAGACTGGACGGATTTTGGGAATCAGGTTTATCTATTTGGGATATGGCTGCTGGTGACCTGCTGATCCGTGAGGCGGGCGGTCTGGTCACCGACCATCAGGGAGGTTTGGGTTATTTGAATAATGGTCAAATCGTGGCTGGCCCTCCCAAGGTCGTCAAAGCATTGCTTACTATTCTGGCTTCAAGCGCTGCCTGAAGCCTCTACCTCCGGGGTGTACAGGGTCACCAAATTACGCCCCCCTTCTTTGGATCGGTACAAGGACTTATCTGCACGTTCTATCCATGCCTTGGTGTCCTCTACGCCAAGAACAACGGGCGCCACACCCAAGCTAATGGTGTAACGAATTTCAACACCTTCGTGCAGTACCGTTTTCTTCTCAATATCTGCACGCAGACGCTCAGCAAATATCATGGCTCCTTCTGCATCTGCACCCACGAGTATGGCGGTAAACTCTTCTCCGCCATAGCGACCTCCTATATCCGTCTCTCGCAACTGCTGCCGCAATGCTGAAGCGGTCACCCGAATGACTTCATCACCTGCTTGATGACCATAGGTATCATTGACACGTTTAAAGTGATCAATATCAAACATAACCAAGGTGGCTTGCAAACTCTGGTTACGCTGCCAGCGTTTAAACTCTCGAACCAGACATTCTTCCCAATAACCCCGGTTGTAAAGCTGCGTCAAACGATCTGTCCGGCTTAGCCGTTCCAGTTCCTGATTCGCCGTCATGAGCGCCTTGCGACTAACCGCCACATCGGTAACGTCATAGACCATCACACCCATATGTTTGACTTCCCCGTTCACTGAAGTCAGGGGAATCATGCTGACATTCTGGTACATAAAATCTGAACGTCCCGTAATGGGACGATAATTGGAG
The DNA here is from genome assembly GCA_021804355.1 of Pseudomonadota bacterium. Classification (GTDB taxonomy): domain Bacteria; phylum Pseudomonadota; class Gammaproteobacteria; order Pseudomonadales; family Moraxellaceae; genus JABEVH01. Next base: position 28,807 of record JAJZHP010000015.1, read on the forward strand.
AAGCGAAATATGTAAGGCCGTTGCTCCCAATTCGTATAGACCTGCGTTTTCAACAAAAAGACCGAGCGAGTTTTTTGTCTAAACCAGCCTTCTTGTACATCGGGGAAAACTTCGAATAAGGACCTGCCCTGGACAGATCGAGCTTGTTTGCCGCTGTGATTTTCCATAAAGGAATTCCACAGACATACGTGATAATTTTCATCTAGCACCAGCAAACCAACATCGAGGGTTTGCAACAAACCCATCATCCAATGGAACTCTTGAAGGTCTATGCTGCTATGGTTCATGCAACCTCCACCAGATAACCAGCCTTACGCTGCAGCACAGGCAAAGACTCCTCCGTAAACAATAAAAGTAAATCACACCGGATATTATGACCTTCAATCACATAACTGATTTCTATGGCCAGCGTACGCTGCCATCGACTGGCGTTATGTTTAAACAAATCGGCAAAATCAAGATGACGCCCCAAAATTACCGGATGACTGCTACTAAAGGCCACATCCAGCTGCTCTGACAACCCTTTAGCGAAGGCTCCAATCAGAATACTGGCAACATCCATGACCATTTCAGCTTCAAGCGTTGGCGTCAACTCTTCCTGATAGCCCAGCAAATCAGCAATTTCGCGGTAGGACGAATCATGCACAATCAACAAGCCCTCGCCGCGTATACCTTCCCCGATCAAACCCTGACAAACAGCCGAAAACGTATCTTGTCGGGCGGCTAAGGCCAGAGCCATTTGTAGTTCGCTGACCTCCAGAACATTAACCTTGGGAATAGGCAACTCGACAAAAACTTGCAGCAACTCAGCCAGCAAGGCTGCAGCGCGTCCCATGGCTACGTTGGCTACCTCCCGCAAAGCATCAAAGCCCTGCGGCGTTGTTGCCTTGGTGTCAATGGTTAAGGGCGGTGTCCACTCGCCACGCAAGCTAAATAACCCAAACTGCTCCTGAATCTGATCAAGCCGCTCCTTGCTTACTGGCTTTTTAATAAAGTCATAAGCTCCGAGTTTTCGGGTACGATCAACGGCTTCCGCCTGTATGTCTCCTGAAACAACAACCACGATGACAGGAAGATCGCAGCGCTGAATTTCCTCCAGAGTTTCATAGCCATCTTTGACCGGCATATTGAGGTCAAGAAACATAACATCGACGCCTCCAGTCTGGATTTTCTCCAGAGCCTCAGCACCATTGCCAGCAAAATCCACCACAATATCCCAAGTTTCAGGCAGTGCTTTCGCCAACTGCTTGCGTGCCATGGCAGAATCATCGCATATTAAAACATGACAGCTCATGCCCACCTCAATTGCATAGATCTTTGCATTCCCTCCAGTTAAGACGAAGAAGCCCGTTATCTCCACCTTTTAACCAGATTTATGCACATACCATCCAATCAGCACTAAAACGATCAACAAGACCACCCCAGCATAGATTATCCAGGGCTGGCGTTTTTCAGCATAGGGGTCAATCAATGAACGCTCCGCACCTGGAGGCAGCTGTGCCAATTGAGTCAGCGAGGTTCCAAAAGCGATATTGATGCGTGCCCGGGTATTGATAGCCCAGCCATTGCCCTCAAGTATGGGCCCCAGATTACGGCTATGCAATTTGAACCACGCCATGATCATGCTAGGCCCCGATATGAGCGCTAATACCCCAAAAAATGCCATCGGCATCTGCCAGATATGCAAGGCAAGAAAACCTGTCAAGACCGAGGCCAAAGCCGTTCCAATTGCTCCTAAAGCCAGCCCTATCGCGGCAAAAATACCTGCAAACCGGCCTACGTCAAAAGCAGCAGCGGGAGCAGCAGCCGTAGTAGGCAAAGATTTGGTTGCGTTTTCCAGACTTTTCGTAGCGGACTGCTCAACCGATTGCTCGCGAGCTCGCGCAATTTTTTGTATCTGATCGGAAAACATACGGCCTAATCGTCGATAGGGTGTCCAGAAGGCTTCCCTTACACTGATCGGATTTTCAATGAGACGAATGACTTTGGCATCCCAATCTCTTCCTTGTCGATCATAAAAAATAGCATGTCTACCCACCATGATATCTCCGGCATCTCCGGCGGTCACAGCAGCTACTATCGTTTTATCAGTCTCGCCTGCCCGGCTGATTTGGCAGTAAATCAAATAGGTATGACTCAACCCCGCCAAATTTGCATGCTGCGCCAAATTCTGGACCTCAACACATAAATCACAGCTGCGGCTATCGAGATAAAGCCTACCCGCCTGGAATACCGCCAGATCACGACGGCCATAAAAATCACGCAGGGACACAAAGTTATACAGGAAGCTGACCAGATAACGTTGATAATGCAGCAGCTTGTCGACTTCCATGATGGCATCGGCCGCAGCTTGAACAGCAAGGTCTGCGGCTAATAATTCCTGCAGACGTGACTCAGCGCCCGATTGCAGCCAACCATCCAACTGTTCTTTGGGCAAATCAAGAAACAGCTGTGGCTTTTGTGACAGCCAGTCAGCATGACGCTGCATAATATTTCTAACATAGATCCAATCAGAAAAATTGACTTGTCTGCGACTCCCCAACAGGGGCAACAATACCTGCTGCTCCAGATCATACATAGCTTGTTGCCAGGCTGGATTAAGACCCTGATCCAGTGATAGCTCTGACTTGGCATGTACATGAGCTAACGGCAAGTCTGCAGCTTCTGTCACATCTACAGATAGTGTTTCTGTAGCCAAGTGGGTAAAGCTTGCTTCCTGGCTATTTAACAGAACGGCTGCTCGCGTATCAAAAGCTGCTAATCGACACCGAGCAAAATAATCATCAACCTTGTCTCGCACCCTGTCAAAGATCGACCAGGCAAGATCCATGTCAACGCCTTCGTGTAATGGCTTGGTCGTCCACCAAGCACTGGTGTCTCGCACACGATCAAAAAATACCTGCAGGATCTCTGCCTGGATGCCTGGTTCACCGCTGCGATCTTCTACCTGTCCCTGAAGAGCCATCATCAGGCGAATCAGCTGCTCCAGTTCTGCATCGTTTACCATATTGACCGGAACAATCCCATCACCGTTAGCATGATCCGGAGGAAACAGGCGAGCGCGATCCAGCGTGTGTTCGAGCCGCAAATTTACTTCGTCTGCCAACCCCAGCATGTGACGCAGCTTCTCTGCCGACTCCAATAACCGTGCCCCGGTGGGATGATCAGAATTTAGCGCACTTAAAGGCAGCTGATCTGTATTAAATAACAAATCAGGATCTCGCAAAGCCTGGACGACAAAGGAGGCTGCAGCCAATACTTCCGGCACTCGTATGCGTCCATCATGATCGCTATCTAAGTAGGCCAGGGTGATGGCATCAAAACACAATCCACGGGTCGGACAGGACAACGTTGCCCACAGCTTGGGATCAAGCTCACTCAACTGACGCAAATCCTCACCACAATCAATGCGAACTTGATCAAAACCACCTGAACGATGAAAGCGCCAAACATGGGTATCGGGAATGGGCATATCAGATTCCTGCATGAAAGTGTGACAAAAAGAAACGTAATCGATGCTCCCAGGGCTGGCGCAACTCATTGGACTCGTTTACCAATTGATGACTAGCCTGTTGCAATAAAAGAATTTGCGCTCGTGGAAACTGATGGCGAATGTAGGTGAGGTTATATCTCCAGTCAACCGTTTGATCCTTCTCCCCCTGAATGACCTGAATAGGGAGTGAGGAAACAGGCATCTTTCTCATACGTCGCTCCCAGGCCAGCATGGCACCCACCCACTCCATGCATAAACTTCTGGGCTGAAGAGGATCTTTATGCAAGACAAAATCAAGAAATTCAGTATCCGAGCTGTTCTGTCGAAACTTTCGTGGTGTACGTTGCAACCAACGACCCAGACCATAATATGAACTACGAGCCAGCTGGAATGCAGCTGGCCGAACTAAGGGAGCCCACAAAAATAAGCCTTGAAACCCTGATGCTACCCCTCGCTCCATGACCTGTTGCAGCAGGATACCTCCCCCTGTGCTTTGCCCCAGACCCAGCCAGGGCTGAGGAAGTTGCGAACCCAATAGCTGTTGTAATCCCATCAAAATTTTCTGATAACTGGAAAAATCATCAATACAGGCCGGCTGACCACTCGATAGGCCATGTCCTGGCAAATCAACTGCAATCACTTCATAGCCTGCTACCAACACAATCTCTAACACATGACGATAGAGGGCGACATGATCAAACAAGCCATGCCACAACCACACGGTACCCCTGATCTCCTCAGTTAAAGGCCGCATACGATAAAGAGCCAACTGCCACGGGGAGAATGACCAACGATATAAAGAGCACCGACCTGACAGACGATGCAAACCGTAATACTCGAAAAACCGAGTCTGTTCTGCCGTTAATTCAGTTTCAGATGCCGCAGAGGCCCAAGACACTAGCTGCTTTTTTAACTCATCAGGTTGAAATGACATACCTGCATGACTCATTTAGAAACGCTAAGCCTAACTTACCATCAACGGATGCCATTCACAAAACACCCAGGGTGGAACTACACCAACATACGCACATGCCTTGTTACCGCATCAAATACAACACACAATTACTTCATTATTGATGCCTCGCGGCACTCATGAGAACTGCGGCAACGATTGAAGACGCTCTGTATGAACAGGCGTAGGAAGTGACTGACCCCGCTATGGACAAGGCTGATCTATTTTGTGAAGCCATCAAAATCTTTGTATGTGTTCAGGCGGCTAAGCGACTGGCTGCCCTGGGCGCATCCTCGCCCAAAATAATGAAGATTCCCCGCCATCGCTCGGATGATAAACAGCGTTCTTGTTGATACCTCGGTATGGGTTAATCGTAAGCATCCAGCGCAGACACCTCGGCTGCTTAGGCATGGTTGGTTAGTGGTTGCTTGAAGCCGTGCAGTGGCCGCGTAGCGGCAGGAGTTCATCGAGACTGTCCCCTATCTCCTGAACGAGCCCTTGAAGTTCTGCGCCGTATTCAGCAACACAGCATTAAACTTAACCATGTCGCACCGGTCTCCGGTCTGTCGTCTATTACGGAGGAACAAGCCAAAGTATTCCAAGCCCTGAACATCAAAAAACCCTCAGCCAGTGAGCAAATGACCCTTTTGTAGGGTAGCGTCAAAAACAAAATATCAATGAAATCAAGGTTGATTTTCGCGAGGCTGCGGAACTCGGGGGCGCTATAGGCGATGCCATTCATGCCGTGTTGTGTGCAGCAGGCTACAACCTGATGTTCTTGCTACGGATGATCAGGTTTTTTTGTGCCTGAATTTTATGGCTGACCGTAGGGGCTCATTCACACCTATCTGTACGAAAATACCCAAGGGTTACTTGGGGTGGCGTCAATGTTAGAGCGAACATACCCCATGGGGTATGTTGACGTGACGTCATTTGAATTTTTCAGGACCGACTAATTAGCAAGTCTGGAAATTTTTTATTGATCACAATCTTATGGATGAGATCATTGACGGCTAGCGGAAGAGCCTTTGCTGTTTTGTTGCATGCAATATGTGCTATAAAACTTGAATAAAATACATAGTGTTCATTAACTGCCAGAGTTTTTCCATTACTTGAATGAAGCTCAAGGGATAGATTCCAGTAGCCGTTTGTGTTGAAAAAATTAGGCAAAATTAGGAAACGAAAAAAATCGTGACTAGATGAAAAATTAATTTCGCTAAGTTTGCCTGTAAGGATGAGATTTGAATCTCCCGATTTAATCCCGCCTGCACCAAGGACTTCCTGTTCCAGAGCTCCTCTTACAAACGAGGCAAAGGTCATGCCGTTTGGGGGGGATATCGGACCTCTGCCACGGCAAAAGTCGGAGATATGACTCGGTTGCGTGAAATCTCCTATGGAAATATTGCTAATTTTAATGGTCGCCAGTGCTGCCTGATTCGCAGTACTTGGTTTGTAGACAGGCGATACTGTGGCGCATGCGCACAATAGAACAGATAGATTCAAAACAGCTACTGCTGAAAGTAGGCGACTAAATTGCAACAATGTATCTCCAGAAAATTTGACTGATTATTTAATTAATACCCCTAGGCTCCTTTACATTAGTGGATAATTTATAAAGGCGCAATTAGTAACACTATTAGAAGAAACTTGCAATTGCTATAAATGTAGCGATCGCAGCAATTGTTGTTTTTTCATTTCTGGATAATCCATTGTTTTTCCCAGGGTTACTTAGTTGGATGCTGGGTTGACCAGATCCATATCCATTTATTTTAAGACCGTGACCACTGAGTGATACCGTTGGTTGGCTCTCCGGACCACTAGATGTTATTTTTATCGTATCCCCATTATTACCTGACAGTATAACGCTAACTGATCCGTTGTTGAAGTTTGCTGTGCCTGTATTTGATCTTGTCACAGTCTGGTGAGTATTTTTTGCTTGATGATGCTCATTATAGTTCTGAAGTTTATTTTTTGGGGTAAATGGATCATAGTACTTCCAATAATATGGACTATGGAGATCAGAACTAACAGCATGTGTCATCAGCAACTCGAAACTCCATGAATACCAGCAGATTGAAATTCCTGTTTTTATCGGTAGTGCTGCCTGATGGGTTGAGATTTTTTGCGTAGTATCACAAGCTGACTCAGGCATCTTCTTCA
>JAJZHP010000098.1 GCA_021804355.1 Pseudomonadota bacterium
TGAATTGTTTGCGCCGTGTCACATATTCAGCCGCAACCACTTGGACGGTTTGTGAATGAAGTCCCAGTTCCTTGGAAGCGCCTGTGGTGTAGGCGTGCATATCGAAGGCGGAAAGGAATTTGCCTCGTTCCCGTATGCTACGACTGGACAACTCATTCAGGTAATTCCAGACAAAGTTCACCGCCCTTGCTTGTGCTGCAAGAACCTTGGCGTGTTTGTCACGCACTCGAACTTTTAGGGTCTTGGTTGCCAACGTATCAATCCTCTTGATACTGTTATTATAGGCAGCTCAAAACAAGCAGTCAACGGCATGCTAATATCCTCGCCATGAATGGCGGGGTTTTACGCACAAACTGATAAACTTCATATAGTGCAAGCCATAACCGAAGTAGGACAAGTCGTCTTAGTCAGGTTTATCCAGGAGGCATCTTGGTTGATAGGGGCTGCCACGAGTGCTCCACCAGGACGCCGCGGTCATCCATGAGTTGTAAAAATACCTCATGCTTTTGCATAAACGTACCCAGTGCCGTATTTTCCTGACGGCTGGCATGAAGCAATTCTTGAACTCTCCCGTGTATCCAGGGATGGGCTGTAATATGAATATATAAGTTTTTTCGCCGGTTTTTATGAGGGCGCCATGAGTAAAGATATTCCTGAATTTTGGCAAGATGACGCTGGAAACTTTCAATATCATCAGCAAAAAGGTTGATATGTAATTGGTATTGCCGAGCATACCAAGTTCCCAGAACTTTTTCTTCAAACAGGCAGTCCTGATGAGGTTGGGGTAAAACGGGAACATTTTGCTCGGGTTTAAGCGAGTAAGGCTGTTCTTGTTGTCTGGGAAGGCTTTGTATGAAAGCGATCATGGCTTGACCATCGACAAAGCGTTCATCAGGTTGCTTGGCCATGGATTTATCTATGAGCGGTTGAAGCCAAGCGAGGTTGGTAGGCAGTGCAGGGGGTGGTTTTTGAATATGAGCTAAGGCCAGAGTGAGTGCATCTGGGGCATGATAGGGCAGAGATCCTGTCAGCATCTGATAAAGCAGGACACCAAGGCTATACAGGTCAGATCGTCCATCCAAGGGTTTGCCTCGGGCTTGTTCCGGACTCATGTATTTGGGCGTACCTAACGTAGTTCCCACTTGGGTGAGTTCCGTGTTAGCCAATTGATCTCGGGCAATACCGAAATCTGTGAGCACGGCGCGGCTTTGGTCAAGACTGAACAACACATTGTCAGGTTTAATGTCTCGATGGACGATGCTGTTCTCATGTGCATGTTGTAGTGCTAGGGCGATATCTTGAATAATCTGAAGTGTACGCTCTATGGGTAATGAGGGTTGCTGCTTCAGTAGCTCCGTCAAGTTGCCGCCAGGCATATAGTCCATGGCTATGAAGATAAGACCATCCACCTCGCCAATATCATGGACAGCCACAATATTGGGGTGGTGCAGACGCGCTACTAAACGAGCTTCCTGAAAAAAACGCTCTACTTTTTCAGGGTCACTGCGTGTGGTCATGATTTTTAGTGCGACTTGTCGCGTCAAGGAAGATTGCTCGGCAAGGAAGACATGAGCCATCCCCCCTGAACCGAGTTTTTTGATGAGGCGATAGCCGGGAATAACGACACGGCTCATGGGAGGTTAGCCTGCCACCGTTCCGCCGTCACTTAAATTCTCCATCGGGTAATCAGCCTGTCGTCGATTACGGCGGCCTTCCAACTGAGCGATACATGATTTAAGGGTACGGGCAATGCGAATATGGCTGCGGATCATGGCCACTTTAGGCCATGTTGCGCGCTCACCTTGCAAACAGAACCAACGCCAGGCTTCAGGACTGGGATTGTGAAGCATATGTTTATAATGCTCGATGCTATATTTGGGGGGGGCTATCGTGACGTCACCGTAGTAGCGCTGCGAGATGATAGAGTAGGCATGATCCATGAGTTGCCGGGATGCTTCGTGAGTGAACTGGTGGCGTAAGAAATTGAACACGCCGGTTCCATGAAATTTAAGTTCTTCTCGCAGGATCCTCGCCGGCCATGACATCAATTTGGCGCGTTCCAGTCGTTCCTTATCGTTTTCCATGAAAGGCACAATGTGAGGATTGACTTGCACAGCGATGAAGAAATTGACGTCGTATAAATGGGTCAAGCGTGTTCTAGGTAAGTCTGACTTGACCGAGCCATCCACCCATCGTTGTCCAGGCATATAGGGGACATACTTGCCCTCATTGTCCTTGGTAGTGAGTGTAACGGGTGGAAAAATAAGTGGCACAGCACAGGATGCCAATACGGCACTCCAAACCAGAAGGTAGGGGGCCGTGAGCTCATTCATTAAGCGAGGTTTCTGGTGAAGCTGAACCGGTGATACGGTTACATTGATATGTCGGCCCGTTCTCAAATAAGCTTCTTCAAAGGAGTATTCACCAATATTGGTACGCAAGAATCTTTCTAGCTGAGGCTGTTCTGCAAAACCTTCGCCCATGAAGCCACGGTACCATTTACTCCAGTTCCAGGCATTCATGTAAAACCCTTCGCCCGCGTACAAGGCGCGGAGTTCATCATCCGTATGCGTGCCTATCATGGCGGCCATCATCGAGCCAGCACTTGATCCGGAGATGACCTCCGGCAAGAGGTCCTGTTCATGCAGGGCTTTACATACACCGATATGAAATAAACCCAGGGTTGCTCCCCCGGATAACATCAGAGCGGGCTGACCAAAGCTCTGTGCTGTTTCTCGAAAAAATTGTAGTTTGCGGTCAAAGGGCAGGCAGGTGACTTCATGATTGGCAAGAAACAATAAGGATTCACAGACTTGATCGATATAGTCTTCGATCAGTTTCTTGGTGCCAAAATTGGAGCGGTAGTATAGCAGCGGGTTACCCATGTTGCCCAGGTCATGATGCAAGCCCTCACGCAAAGCCCTGACCAGATTACTGAGGTCAGGCTGTCTCTGAAAGGTTCTTAGTTGCTGTAATCTTTCCCGGATGAGATGAAAATCGTAATCTCCTGACTCATTCTCCAGTCGCCATAAGTCCAGCCCCATGACAGCATCAAGCTCTTGAGCCAGTTCTGCCCAATGAGCATAACTCTGAGCTTCACTGAGAGCTTTGCGTAGCTGGCTGGCTTTGGTGCGTAGTATCATGAAAACAGGCTCCGTTTTGTTTGACAATCTGTCACGGTTTATCTAGAGCAACGACTCTAACACGACCTGTCCTGAGCTTCTATACTCACTATGGTCATCGAAGCTCTTGGGGTCAAGCGAAGTCACTAATATATTGCCAGTGTCAAAAGCATGACGATAAATGCCGCCATTTTTAGCAGTTTCATGTGAGTGCTTGCTGGCTTGAACGGACTCATTCGGTACAAGTATGGATAAGTTGTTTTTATATGGAAAATTGTTATTAGAAGTTCGAAAAATGTCGTCGCATTTTTTGCCGGATAAGCCATAGTGAACTAAGAGCAGGGGAAAAAATTGGGGGGATGAGATGTTTGAAAAAGAGATTGCCCACGAGAGATCTCGTCTTGGTGAGTTGCTGATCAACAAGGGTCTGATAACTCGCCAACAACTTGATCAGGCTTTGCAAAGACAGAAGGAGAGCGGTCAGAAACTCGGTGAGGTGCTACTGGCACTCCAGTGGATCTCTGATCGTCAATTAAATCGTGCCTTGGCTCGTCAGAAAAGCTATCGTTATGCCATCGCATTTGCCGCCGCCGTGTCTGCGCCGTTGACGCCGTTGATGGCTGCGGCGGCAACAGCCGATGAACCTGCCGCTGCTGCGGTCATGAGTGAGACGCGCGGGGGGTTGCGAGCGCTGGATGATGACAGTATGGCAGGGGTTTCAGGGCAGGCAGGGCTGAATATTCAGCAGAGCATGTCGTCAGTGATGACAGGTACCCAGCAACATACGGATATCAACAATCAAACCAATGCCAGTACAGGTAATCAGATTGCCATGGCCAATACAGGCAGTTTGAACCAGATGATGGCCACGTTTAAACCTAGTACCTCGAATAATGCTGTGGATATGTTAATCAACACGGTCAAATCCGTTCTGCCTCTACAGGCTGACATTCAGATCAAGGGGGTTACTTACGCTGCGACGACATCTGGGCAGGGTAGCCAGAATAGTAAGTCCAGCAACAGCAGTTCTAAGAGCGCTGATCCCTTACAGACCTTGTTGCCATTCCAGGCTGATGGGAGCGGTGTGAGTATGGAAGTGGCTGTGCCTACCCATATTGATTCAATTTTATTCAGCAATATCCAACCCAGCGGAGCAGCCAGCAACTCTCCGACTATGGGAAGTGTTGCTATGGTGGGTATTGATTTACACAATACCACGGTCAAAGTCACAATGCGCTGAACAAATTGGCGTGTAAGTTTGAAGAACCCCGGCCTGGTGCCGGGGTTTTGCTTTGGTGCGTCCCTCCTGTTTTTAGGATAGAAGTGAACCTAAGCTGGCCAGAAAATTAAGATGACTTGCCCCTGGCTGATTGCGGGTTCATTAAGCATAATCGCCCACTGATCGCACATTTATCGAGGCTGACATGGTTGTTTCGCATCACCCTGAGTTTATTCATCTGCGCACTCATCGCATAGCTCATCTGGACATGGAGTTTCAGGAATATCAGCACAGGGTAACGGGTGCGCGCCATATACATTTGGCTCATGCCTCTGACGAACATGTTTTTTTGGTTGCATTTCGCACGATGCCCATGAACTCGACGGGAGTTGCCCATGTTCTGGAGCATACGGTGCTTTGTGGTAGCCGTGCTTATCCCGTACGAGATCCCTTCTTCATGATGATACGCCGCTCACTAAATACCTTCATGAATGCCATGACGGCAGGTGATTGGACGGCATACCCGTTTGCAACCCAAAATAGCAAGGATTTTTATAATTTGCTTGATGTGTATCTCGATGCCGTATTCCATCCCCGGTTGCATCCCCTTGATTTTGCGCAGGAAGGCATAAGGGTTGAAGTCGAAAATGGATCTGCTTCAAAGCTGGTTTATAAGGGCGTGGTCTACAACGAGATGAAAGGAGCTTTAAGTTCGCCCGTTAGCCAGCTCTATGAAAGCATAAATAAATACTTGTTTCCCACAACAACCTACCATTTTAATAGTGGTGGTGATCCTGTGCATATCCGTGATCTTACACACGATGATTTACTCGCCTTCCATGCACATCACTACCATCCTAGTAATGCTATCTTCATGAGTTTTGGTAGTTTGGATGTACAGGCATTGCAACAGCGCATTCAAGATCAAGCTCTTCATGAGTTTTCTGCCTCAAGGGATAGCGTGCATGGGCAGGATGAGAAGCGCTATCTTTCGCCTCTGCGCATTGAGGAAGCGTATCCTCTGGATGAACACGATGTATCGGCTAAAACACATATCGTGCTGGGGTGGTTATTGGGGCCAGCCAGTCATCTGGAGCATGCTCTTGATATGTCGCTGTTATCAGGCATCTTGCTCAATCATGCCGCTTCTCCCTTGCGCCATGCCCTGGAGTCCACGGAGCTGGCTACGTCGGCTTCTCCACTTTGTGGTTTAGCTGATGGCGCTCGTGAATTAGTATTTATGGCGGGAGTGGAAGGCAGTGAACCCCAGCACGCAGAAGCTATAGAAACTTTAATCTTGGAGGTGTTAAATCGGGTGGTCAGCGAGGGTATTGATCCTGAAGAAGCTGAATCGGTTTTGCATCAAATAGAATTGAATGAACGGGAAATAGGTGGTGATCGCTATCCTTATGGATTGTCACTGCTGATGAATTTATTGTCGCCTGCTTTGCAGGATGCAGACCCTTTGCCTTTGCTGGATATCAATCCAGAGCTGAAAAGGCTCAGGGAGTGTATTAAAGATCGATTCTATGTGGCTGGATTAGTCCGTCGCTGGTTGCTGGATAACCCGCATCGGGTCAGATTAAGTTTGCGTCCTGATCGTGAGATGAGCGCGCGTGCTCGTGAACAGGAAGAAAGCGACTTGCTTAAAATTTCTGCTCAAATGACCGAGCAACAGCAGACTGATTTGATTGCAAGTATGGAGGCTCTGGCAGAGCGTCAGTCTCAATGCGATGATGAGGATTGCTTGCCGAGAGTGGGGCGCGCGGATATTCCTCCGGCATTGCCAGAAGAACCAGCCGTCCAAGTTATAGCTTTGACATCAGGTTTATCGCTGGGACGCGGTTATGCTGGTACTAATGGTTTAGTGTATCAACGTATCGTGATGGATATGCCTGTGCTGGATGCCAGACTATTGCCCTGGTTGCCGTTTTACAAATCCATAGTCACGGAGCTAGGGGCTGGTCAGGAAGATTACCTCTCTCGTCAACGTCGCTTGGCTGCCTGCACAGGTGGATTAGCCTTGTCTGAAGTAGCTTATACGTCGCCTGATAATCAGCAACAGGCTGGAGCTTATCTGATGTTGATGGGTAAGGCACTGACGCGTCATCAGAGTGCGTTGAGTGAACTCATGCTGGAACAGTTAGAAGCCTTGCGACTGGATGAAGCGGAGAGAATTCACGAGCTCTTTCAGCAAATGCGGTTACGCTGGGATCATAGCGTAACGCATGATGGGCATCAGTTGGCGATGGGTCGGGCAGCAGCCAGTATGAGTACCTTGGCTGCCTGGCGAGCTTCACAACGCGGTTTACTGGGGTTGCGTTTTGTTAGGGAGCAGGATCGTAGGCTGGCTCAGGATGAGGAGTCCCTGGAAGCTATGATTCAGTCTTTACAGGCCATACACCAAGCTGTTTTAAGCCAGGGACGACAGATCTTCTGGGTGGGAGAAGCCGGTCAGGATGATGAGTTTATTCGTACTCTGCAAAGCTGGTCTCAACCGAAACATCCTGGATCGGTTGTCTTGCCTGCAATGGCTATCCATACGGCCCAATCGGAAGCGTGGTTGACTCAGACCCAGGTACAGTTCTGTGCTCAGAGCTATCCGGCTGTGCCACCAGGACATCGCGATGCAGCCGCTTTGCGTTTGCTCGGCCCCCTGTTGCGTAATCTTTACCTGCATAGTGCGCTGCGCGAACGGGGAGGTGCTTACGGTGGGGGTGCAACTTATGTCGCGGATGATGCGGCTTTTCATTTACATTCTTACCGAGATCCCCGCTTTGAAGGTACGCTTGATGATTTTCAATCAGCCATCGATGGCATCATTCATCAGGCTCCTACCGAGGTTCAGCTTGAAGAGGCACTGTTGGCGGTGATTGCCTCCATGGACAAGCCATCATCACCCGCAGGTTCAGTATTACAGGTGCTGACAGGTGCTTTAACGGGACGTGATCGTGTATTTAGATCACAGATGCGAAGTGATCTACTTCAGGTCACGGTGGCTGATATTCAGCGCGTGGCGCAAACCTATTTACAAGCGGATAAAGCCAGGCGAGTAGTGATCATGCCTGCAGAACTGGAGCAGCGCGCCAGGGATAGAGGTTTTACTATTGAGACTTTGCTGTGACCCCCCTTGGTTTTTTGCATGCCAACGGTTTCCCTGCTGAAAGCTATCGGCAGTTATTTAAAGTGTGGCAACCGCATTACCGGGTTTTGGCATTGCCTATGCTGGGTCATGACCCGCATTACCCGGTAGTGGCGCATTGGCGAAAGCAGGCAGATGAATGGGTGGCTTGGTTGCAATCACATGCTGATTTTCCCATTTGGGGGGTAGGGCATTCCTTGGGAGCTGTCGTCACTTTTATGGCAGCTTGGTCACATCCTCATTTATTTCAGGGAATAATTTTACTAGATCCACCGTTGGTCAATGGACCGGCAGCCTGGGGCTTTGCACTGTCCAAGTTGCTGGGTCGTATTGATGAGGTAACCCCGGCGGGTCGAACCGCCGGGAGGCGTCAGGTCTGGCCAGACTGGGAAAGTGCACAGTCCTATTTTATGTCCAAGAATCTTTATCGACATTTTGATCCACGCTGCCTGGAAGATTATATGCGTTCAGGCTTGCAGGAACAGTCGGATGGTTCTTTTTCCTTGCGTTTTCGTCCCGAGATAGAAGTGGAATTATTTCGGAACACGCCCTATGACTCATGGCGATACCGCAGGGCATTGCAGGTTCCTGGTTGTCTGGTGCGAGGAGCTCATAGCCAAGTGACTACCGTGGCAGCCGCACATCGCATGGTGCAACGACATGGCTTGCAGTTTCGTGAGGTGGCGGGCGGGCATATGTTTCCCCTAGAGCAACCCGAGATGACCGCTGAAGTCGTTCTCGAGTTGATCAAGATGATGCGTTATGCAAGGTGAGGCGTTTAGTCTGGATATCCCTGGCCTTCGAATAGAAGGACTACGCTGGAAAATGGGAAAGCGACCCATGCTGGCTATCCATGGCTGGATGGATAACGCTGCAAGTTTTTCTCAGCTGGCTCCGTTATTACGAGGCTTTGATGTCCATGCGATCGATTTAGCTGGACATGGTTATAGTGGTTGGAGGTCGGCCGATGCACGCTATCATCTCATTGATTATGTCTATGATGTGAGCCAGATATTGCATGCCCTAGGTTGGTCACAGTGTGTAGTACTCGGGCATTCCATGGGAGCTGCCATAGCAGCATTGCTTGCAGCAGCTCAGCCTGCTCAGGTAGAGCAACTGGTTTTGTTAGAGGGCCTGGGCCCACTGGCCTCGGCACCTGAAAGTTCTTTACAGCATTTGCAGCATGCATTTTCAACAGACCATCAGTCTATGGCCAAGTCGACATCACTGGTGCAATGGGATACCGTTAGTGTGCGCCGGCAACAGGCTATGGGGGGATTATCGCAGCAAGCTGCAGAATCTCTGTTGCTACGTTCCTTAGAACCGGTTGAGGGAGGTTACCGCTGGCGTTCAGATCGACGTATCGCATTTAGCTCTAGTCAAAGATTTACGGAAGAGCAAGTCATGAATATACTTTCGGGTATCTTGGCTCCCGTGCTGCTGCTGGTGGCTACCGAGGGTTGGCTTCTGAAGTTGCCCACACTGCAGCAACGCCAAGAGATTATCGCCCAGCTGCAGCGTTATGATTTGCCAGGCTCCCATCATTTTCATCTTGAATTATCAGTTTGTGCGTAAAACCCCGCCATTCATGGCGAGGATATAAGCATGTCGTTGACTGCTTGTTTTGAGCTGCCTATAATAACAGTATCAAGAGGATTGATACGTTGGCAACCAAGACCCTAAA
>JAJZHP010000016.1:0-24314 GCA_021804355.1 Pseudomonadota bacterium
CGCTCCAGTAGGCCAGTTCGTTGAGCTCGATCGTATGCAAGCCATGTCGTATTTGCTGGTCACGTTCCTGGGTCGTACGGGCATAACGATTCCAGGGGCAAACCAGCTGACAATCATCACAACCAAAAATCCGGTTACCCAGGGGAGACCGTAAAGATTCGGGTATATCTTCTCTCGACTCAATAGTGAGATAGCTGATGCACAAACGTGCATCCAGGACATAGGGTGCGCGCAGCGCTCGGGTCGGACAAATCTCCATACATGCCTGACAGCTGCCGCAATGGTTTTCAGCAGGCGTATCGACAGGGAAGGGAATGTTGGTGTAAATCTCACCTAGCAGCATCGCTGACCCCTGCTGGCGGCTTAGCAGAAGGGTGTGTTTTCCTATCCAGCCCAGCCCGGCATGTTCTGCCAATCTTTTTTCCAGAACGGGAGCTGAGTCAACAAAAGCCCTGCCCTGGTGAACTTGGCTGGCTTGATACAGCCAATCTGCCAGCTTGGCAAGTCGTGGCCGCATGACTTTATGGTAATCCCTTCCCAACGCATAACGCGCTATATAGGCGCGATCAGGATCAGCCAGTGTTGCCAAAGAATCTGCTCCAGAGGGCCAACTGTTCAGGCTAAAGCTGATCACGCGCAGTGTGCCCGGAACCAGTTCTTCAGGTCGCCAGCGTTTACTCCCATGCCTAACCAGATACTGCATGTTTCCGCCGTAGCCTTGTTGCCACCAACGTTGTAGTAGCTCCCCATCCTGCTCCAGATGAGGAGCAGAAATGCCCATGCCACAAAAGCCTAGCAGCTTGGCTTGGTCGAGCAACTGCACTCGCAAAGCTGAAAGATCCACTGCCAATTCAGACAGTTTCAACCACCGGAGCATGATGCAGGAGAGTCAGCATTTCATCTTCTATCTGAAACCTGTCCTCCAGTGCCACCCCCAGTTCTGACAAGCCTGCTGCCAGTGCTGTTTTATCTTCACAGCTCTCTTCATCATCAAAGAGGTCATTAAATCGCAAGGCACTGTCCGTACTTACCTGTAATCGTGTATGCAGCGATTGTGCTTTCACTAATTCCTGATGCTGGCCACAGCGTTCTGCTTCACGTATCAGGGCATCATAGATCTCAAAGTGTCCTGCCGAGATATAGTCCATCAGAATTTGGCAGAATGACTGTACTTTGGTTCCCGTGGGAACATGATCATCATTCCAGGAAGAATCATCCTGAATGGAACATAGCAATACGATCAGCTTTTGTCGCTCTTTTAGCCAGTCTTGAATGACGTGATCCATACGGTCACTGAATTTTGTCTCGTCCTGGTTATCACGCATAATTCTTATCCTTAACCAATGATGTCATTACTACCCAGACTATAAACCTAGCATGAGAGGCGTGCTTGGCCAAGTCTTGTTCATATTAACGACGAAACATTTGGTAACATCCTAGCAGGGTTAAGCATGCAAAGGTCACCAAAGTCATTTCAGGCAAGGTAATCCCTGCCAGGGTCCAGTCGATTTTGGCGCATTCACCTGAGCCGCGTAGTACCATGCTGATGACCTTTTGCATGGGAAATACATCCAGCATGTAATTGAGTCCCGGGCCACAGGAAGGCACCTGGTCAGCGGGCAAGTGTTGTAACCAGACATGCCTTGTGGCTACACCCATGCCAGCAAGGCTAGCCAAGGTTAACAACAGTCCATAGAGGCGTAAGCCTAGAGCCTTAGGGTGATGTAAGGTGGCCAGTAAAGCAATGAATGCGATACTGATCATGGCCAGGCGTTGAAATATGCATAAAGGACAAGGTTCAAGGTGAAGGGCATGCTGTAGGTATAGGGCGAAGGCAATAGCAGCTATGCTAAAAGCCAGGATCAGGGCATAAATTTTGTGTGAGGAAGGCATCGCAGTTCTCGGTTAGCAAGTGACAGTTAATTTCACTGCTAAACCTTTTGTCGTCAAGCTATGATTGATGCAAGCATGTAGGGAAATCTTGGGTGATGGTTATGAAGGCAGTAGGTTGGATATTTTTATTCTGGATGAGTATGGCGGTCAGCGCTGAGGAGGGAGGTAGTGGGAGTGCCGTGCCTTACGTCGATCTCGCCCCGTCATTTGTCACTAATTTTGGCGGGAGCAGTGCAGGCGATACGCCCCACTATGTCAAAGTTGATGTTTCTTTGCGTGTAGCCAGTAATGATATTGCTGACGAGGTCAAATATCATGCTCCAGCCTTGCGAAACTACTTGTTGTTACTATTTACTGCGCAAAATCAGCAAACGATGACCACGCCACAGGGTCAGGAGTTTTTGCGCCAACAGGCGCTCAAGGGTATCAATGCATTGTTGTTGCGCGAAGATGGACCCAAGGTTCAGGTCCAGAACGTCTTTTTTACCAGTTTTGTGGTGCAGCAGTAAGCGATGTGAACCTTTTAGTGTTGGTCAAAGTAGGCCTGCAGATAAGACTCTAAACTCATAGCCTTCTGAGCCAGTTCCAGTTCTTTTTGTGACTGCAGGGACGCTTGAGCTTGTTGTTGCATGCTGGCTGCCTGATCAGGGGGTAATGGCCGGTCACGAAAATATTGGCTGTGCTGTTGTGACTTTTTCAGGGCAAAATCATAGAAAGAACATGCATCGTCTTGCATGTTCTGCAATATGGCGGCGGAATAGCAAGTATCAGGGTTGTAAAGTCGTGCTTTAAAAGTAGCTATCGCGGTGCTATAGAGGGCTGTTTGGTGAGCATGATCGAGCGCTACGGCTACCGGGTGCATGTATTCAAAGAGCTCCTCAGCGCGCTGCAAAAAGTCAAATTCACCCTGGCAATCTAGCAGTTGAAGTCCAGGTTTCCTGCCTTCTTGCACCATGCGTTTCTGATTTTCACGCAGCAAAGCATACTCATGGCGCTGAAAATCAGGGCTGGGGCTGATGAGCGCTGTCAAGGCAAAAACTTCCAGAAAATGAGCACTATCGCTGTCGATACCCAAAGGAGTAAAAGGGTTAAGGTCTACACAGCGCAGTTCAACATACTCAACCCCTCTACGCTGCAGGGCCAGTCCGGGACGTTCACCGCTGTGCTGTGATCTTTTCGGGCGAATAAGCCCATAAAACTCATTCTCGATCTGCAGAATATGATCGTTAAGCTGTAACCATGCGCCTGAACCATCCCTGACCCCAAGGCGGGTAAAAGGAGGGTAGGGTGTGCGTATGGCATGGTCAAGCCCGGCCACATAGCTATCAAGGTCGTTATAAGAGATATCCAGCTCGGCCTGCAGGTTATTCTGATAACCAATATCACTCATGCGCAATGAAGTTGCCCAAGGTAAGGACAAGGTATGTTTTGGGCCTTCGTGCAGGGGGTGTACACGTCCTTTCAGGAAACTGCTGCATACCGCTGGACTGGCGCCCAAGAGATACAATAATAGCCAGCTGTGTCGTTGGAAATTACGAATGAGTGCAAAGTAACCCTGCGATATAAAGTCCTGAAGTGATCGCTGGTCACCGAGATGTTCCTGCCAGGATTGCCAGAATTCATGGGGAAAGGAAAGATTATAGTGAATACCAGCTATCGTTTGCATGCGCCGTCCATAACGCATGCCCAAGCCGTGACGGTAGACGGTTTTCATGCGTCCGGCTGGTGAATGGCCATACTGGGCAAGAGGGATACTGAGGTCATCACCGAGAAAACAAGGCATCGAATGAGTCCAGAGCAGCTCATTACCCATGTGTTGCAAGGTGTAGCGATGTAAGCGGTCAAGAAAATCCAGAGTTTCGCTGATGGAAAATGTGGCGGGAGTAATGAACTCTAGTAAAGATTCTGAGTAGTCAGTGGTTAGATGCGGGTGGGTAAGGGCAGAACCCAAGGCTGAAGGGTGAGGGGTCATGGCCAAATGACCTTGGGGCGTCACACGCAAGGATTCTTTTTCCAGACCGCGCCGCATACCTTTTAAACTGGAGGCGTGTGCTAGTAGCCATGTGGAGTGATCGAGGGACAAAGTCAGGTCTCCACAGTAAGTAATGCTTTAAGGATAAAGCCTATTATGGGGGCTGGATATGAAGTTTCAATGCTGTTGGCGATGAACTTCGGCAATGGCTTCAAGGAACTCCTTGATATCCAGGGGTTTGGTCAAATATCGCTGTATGCCTGCATTTCTGGCTCTATTTTTTATGTCAGCATCATCGCTGGCAGATAGCATAAACCGGACAGGAGCGCCTGGGGTGTCAGGAGGGGGAAGATGATTAACCAAGTCTATGCCTGTCATGTCTTCTAAGTGCATATCTACAATTAGCAGATCTATTTGACCCAGATGCATGCGTTGTAAAGCCTGGGCTCCAGTCTCGGCAGTTTCTAGTTCAACCGGCTGTTTTCTTAGCATGGCTTTGACAATCAGCCGGTTGGTGGCGTCATCATCAACATAAAGTATTCGCAGGGGGGCCAGGCGGCGGGAGGCTGTAGGCGGTGTGTCTGCGAGGGTTTCGATAGGCTGGGCGCGCGGTAGCGTCAAAATAAAGGTGGATCCTTGCCCTGGGGTGCTTATGGCTCTGATGTCACCTTTCATGAGGTGGGCAATCTTGCGTGAAAATGCTAACCCAATGCCGGTGCCTTCGATATGCTGGGAACTGCCGACACGACTAAAGTTCTCGAATAAATGCGTGATGTCTTCAGCGTTGATGCCGATGCCGGTGTCATGAATTTCAATGCTCACGATATGATCAGTGGCAGAGAGCGTTATCCAGACTTTCCCTTCAGGACGATTGTATTTGATGGCATTGGATAACAGATTCAGTACCATTTGACGCAGGCGCCTGGGATCTGCTTGTACGTACAGCGAAGGAAAGTTTTCTAGTTGCTGCAAGTCGATGGATTTCGTTTCTGACATAGGACGAATCAAGGCAAGACATTCTCGCAGAACTCCTTGCAGAGGCACGTTTTCAAGCTGCAAATCTACTTTGCCAGCTTCAACACGTGCCAAATCAAGCACCTCATTGATCAGGCTAAGCAAATGCCAGCCTCCTTTGAGCATCAGATCAACTTTTTCCTCGTGGGGACTGCAACCTTCTTCCTGCATGAGTTGGGCAAATCCAAGAATGGCATTGAGCGGTGTACGCAGTTCATGGCTCATGTGGTTAAGGAAATCGGTTTTAGCAACACTGGCGGCATGGGCTTGTTGCATGGCTTCTTGAAGTTTAGCTTCAGCCTGGACGCGGGCACTGATATCGGCAAAGGTATAAACCCTTCCTAGTATCTGTTCATCAACCAGTTGCGGGCGGGAGCGACACTCCAGCCATCGCTCGTTTTTGAGTTCAAGCAAGGCAAATGTTTCCTGCTCACGCGCAGCGCGAGCGCTATCCCTAAAGCTGCGGCCAGCTTTAGGGCTGATGAAGCGATGTAGCATGCAACGGTAGATGCGGCGTTCTTCACCGAGCAGTAACCATTTTTCAGGCAAATTCCAGAATTCAGCAAAACGTCGATTAAAGTTGCGTATATGGCCCTCAAGATCAGTGACCAAAATGCCATCCGCTGTGGACTCCAGCGTTGCTCGTACCAGAGCTAAGGTGCTTTCCAGCTCATGGTTTCTGGATTTTTCTTCATCGATGGAGTGCAAATGAATAGCCAGAAAATCACCACCCCGACTGGCCAGAGGGCGTATGGATTTTTCCACAGGCAGGATATCACCATCCTGACGGCGGTAGAGACCCTCCCTACGATCAAGGGGTTCGATAAGCCCTGAACGGACGCTGTCCCAATAAAATAAATCCGGCAAGGCACATTCAATTTCCGAGATATCACGACCTACCAGATCCTGATAGCCTAAAGCTAGCAGGCATGCAGGAGACGCCGCTTCAATAGCTAGAGACTTTGGATTGACCAGCAGGACCCAATCCTCACATTGATCGAGCAGCAGGCTGGCAAAATCAGTCATGTCACACCCCGAGGCGAACTGCTGGCATCAAAGAAGTAAGTGACTCGGCTGCGTGGACTCAAATAGTTATAAATGGCCGTCGAAAGCTGAGCTGGCCTTACAGCTTTGGCTATGGACAAGTCAGATTCTTGAGCCAAGTCAAGAATCATGGCCTCATCGCGAGGGATCTGTTCGTCATAGATTAAAACATGAGGTTTAAGAGGCCGCGCTGAGTTAACCGACATAACCATCCCCACGACCTCATTGTTGAGGCGTACTACGGTTCCTGGAGGATAAACTCCCAGAGTGTGTACCAACAGGCTAAGGGCATGGGTATCAAAACGAGAACGTTGTTGGGAGAACATGAGCGACAGAGCCTCATGAGGAGTTAGCGCATTGATCACCTGCACTGGATTGCATAAGTTGTCATAGGTATTGACTACAGTCAGGACGCGAGTTAGAGGGTCAATCGCATCACCCTTGAGGTGCTGTGGGTAGCCACTACCATCCATAAATTCATGGTGTTGACCGATTATGCGCAGAATGGGCAGAGGTAATTTAACCTTTTGCCCAATTTCAAGCCCGTATTGCGTGTGAAGCTGAATGAAGTCAAGTTCTGCTTTACTGGGATTGTCTGCCTTTTGCAAAACCTTGTGAGGAATACGCATTTTGCCAAGGTCATGAAATATACCCCCCATGCCCAGCATACGCAGATCAAGTTCGGTCATGCCCATGGCGCGCCCTAGGATCATGGCCAGCACGGAGACATTGAGGGAATGGTAATAAACTTCTTCACCGAGAACTTTATCGTTCATCAGATGCACGGCAATTTCCTGTTCGGCAAGCAATGAGCTGGCTAACCGGGAAGCTAGTGCCTCAGCTTCCACGATAGTCTCTTCAGGCCTGGACAGAATATTGCGCGTGATATTGCTGATGCTTTTAGCGGCATCCAGGTAATGTTTTTCGCATTGAGAAATGGACTGAATGCGGGCCTTCAGTTTGGCTATGCGGTCACGTTTGGCGATGAGTTCAGGTGAAGGCACAGCAGGTGCGGGCGGAGCACTGGGCGGTCGATGAGCATCAGGTTGCCAGGGTAAAGGAGCTGTACTGCTGCGTGAGGGGTCAACCCGAATACGTTCTAGCCTGAGTTCACGAATCTGCTGTAACTGCTCCTCACTCTTAATGCGAAATTGGCTAAAGGTGAAGGGATGATCCATCCAGCCCAGGTCCAAACACACATAAATGCCCAGTGTTAATTGTTCAGGTCTGATGTATACCGCGCCTTTGGCAGCCATAAAAATATTGAATCGCCGCAAGTGATGCCCTCATTATAGTTGAGGATATCAATCTGCCTGACGATGTTTGGGTGCGGTGATGTGATATGAAGGGCTTTGAACGGTATAGATGATAATGTCGCTATGATGACGACGGTAAATCAGCCGATAACGGTCAAAACTTGCCTGTGAATAAGTCATTAAGCTGGGGATAGGATGATCAGGACCACCGGTCGCCAGCCGCTGGCAAAGCATTTGCACCTGGTCCAGAATAAATCCGGAGTTATTGCCTTGCTGGGCGTAGAGTCGGCAGATATGGCGCAATTGGTGCTCGGCCTGACGAGTCCAGAGGATCTGGCTCATGCTTCCAGTTCCGCCCGCAGGTCATGCAGCAAACTGCTGATGGGGCGCAAATCACCCGCTGTGAGATCTGCTTGTCCCTGTACCAAAGCGGTCAGTAACCGTATTTGTTCCTGTAGCGAATGATAGAGCTGCGGTGTCATTAATACAGCTACTTCGCGTTGGCGACGGGTGATCAGCATGGGGTGCTGATGTTGCTGCAATTCCTCAAGTAAGGCCGTGGATTCCCGTCGCAATCGTGTTAGTGGTTGGGTTTCCTCCCGGTGTCTCATAGCCAACGTACTCTCTATTTATGACTCAGCGCATCATCCTCCACAAGCATTAAGCTCGCAAGAGGATCGTCACGCCGACGTATTCTGACGGATCATCTATACTGAAGGGTATAAGCATGGCATGTTCCCGACCTTATCTTGTGGGTATAAACGATTGACTGAGTATGTAAAACTTAAACCTGGAGCGGTCACGGTAGGGAAGCCGTTGCTGTTCAGTGTTTACGATGTCTCTGGCAATCTGCTGTTGCAGCAGGGTTACGTCATCACCTCTCGTGAGCAGCTTGACCGTTTGTATGAAAGAGGCTTATTTCATGTAAGTCTGGCCCAGGCTGTATCCAAGCGGTCGGATCAGCCGATGGTCGATGAACGGCGTTTGAATCCTTTTACGGAATTGCCGGTTCTGCTTGAAGACCTTGAGACCCTGTTATCTCATATCGTAGGTACACAAGAGGATAGCGCTCGTCGACTTCGTCAACTGGCCGGTCATATATTGCGTATGACTGAAGATGATCCCGATGCCTGTCTAGGCCTGGTTCATATCAATACCATTGAACCTTCGGCTTATGAGCAAACCTTGTATCATGCTATCTTGGCAGCGCTGATAGGTAAGCATATGGGTTGGGAGACGGAGCGGCTGATATCGCAGATTATGGCCTCGCTGACAGCCAATATCGCCTTGTTGCCTTTTCAGGACAAACTCAATCGTTCGCGCCATCCCTTGACGGAAGCGCAACGTGCCGTGCTACGCAAGCACCCTGACTTGTCATCACAAGCGCTTTTGCGGGCAGGTATCAGCGATCCTCTGACCTTGGCAGCTGTACAGCAACACCATGAACACCCCGATGGCAGTGGATATCCCCAGGGAATTATGGGGCAGTCCATTGTTCCAGAAGCTCAGGTTCTGGCATTGACAGAGCGTTATACGGCCATGATTAGCCAACGGGCCTATCGCGCTCGTATGCCTGTTGATCAAGCGTTGCGAGAACTGGCGCATCACGCAGCAAATCCTGAAATTTATATCGCTTTCTTCGCTCAGCTAACCCCTTTTCCACCAGGCGTTCTGGTTGAGTTGGTCAATGGCGAGATCGCTGTCGTCACACATCGCACGCGGCATCCACATGGTCCACGGGTACGGGCCATTATCAGTTCTCGCGGCTCCATGTACCATGGCGCTTTCTTGCGTGAATCGGCAGAAATTGAGTTTGCTATCACGGGGTTAAAACAATTGCCGAGTCAGCCGAGTTTGAATCCTGTACTTCTGTGGGGTACGGTTTAATCTGAAAGTGGCGTCTAACCTCCCTTGCGTGATCAACGACTCAATATTGCCCCGATAATATAAGATGATCAAAGTGGGTGCTTGCTGCACTGATCTGGATACGCGAGGACGGAATGGATCGGCATAAGTCCCCCCCTTGGGGGTGCTATTTTACCGCTGAGCAGGTCAGAGCCTTAGATTCAGCGGCTATGGCCTCGGGCTGGGATGCTTTTGAGCTGATGCAGCGCGCTGGACTTTCAGCCTGGCAGTATTTACGCCAGTGCTGGCCTGATGCCCGGCGTATTGCCGTTGTCCTGGGAGTGGGTAACAATGCCGGTGATGGTTATGTCCTGGCGCGCCACGCTGCCTTGGCAGGTTGTCATGTTGATTTGTTGGCTGTGTCACAGCAACCACTTCGTGGGGCAGCCCTGCAGGCTGCCCAGGCAGCTAACGACCTGGGCTTGAAGCTTAGCCTCTGTCATCAGGTTGATTTAAGTACCTATGATGTTCTGGTCGATGCCTTGCTGGGTACGGGAGCGCGGGGATCACCAAGACCAGTCATGGCGGCTGCCATAGCTGCCATCAACAGCAGCAGGCGACCCGTTTTGGCTCTGGATCTACCCTCAGGTATAGATGCGGATACAGGTAACATAGGGGGTGAGGTAGCGGTTAGAGCTACGCATTGCATCAGTTTTGTGGGAGCTAAACGTGGCCTTTACACGGCGCAGGGGGATCATCATTCAGGAAGCGTGTTGGTTGATGATTTAGGTATAGAACCTGATGCTCGTATTGTGCGTACATGTCGGGTTCATGACTTGATACTCCCAACCTGGGAGCCGCGCCAACGTAGTGCCCATAAGGGCAACTATGGTCATGTGCTGGTTCTTGGTGGGCACCAGGGGATGAGCGGAGCTGCCATGTTGGCAGCCAGAGCGGCTGCACGTGCAGGTGCGGGCTGGGTGAGTGTAGGTGCGCAGGCGACCACCGTACAGGCCCTGGCGCTAAGTAGTCCCGAGATCATGGCGCGTGAGGTGGAAGATGATGGTGATCTGGAGCTACTGTTGCAGCGAGCTACCCGGATTGTTCTTGGTCCGGGGTTAGGTAGGGATGCCTGGTCAGAGCGTTTGTATGAACGTGCGCTGGTTTCGGGATTGCCTCTAGTTATCGATGCAGATGCTTTGCATCTCCTGGCAGCCCAGTCCTGTCGCTTGCCTCAAGCCATCATGACACCCCATCCGGGAGAGGCGGCTGCCCTGCTCGGTATGACCAGTGAGCAGGTACAGGCTGATAGATTTTCAGCCGCTGCTGCGCTTTACGAAAGGTATGGAGCCATCGTTGTTCTTAAAGGTAACGGTACCCTGATTACTCATGCCGGCGGTACGGCAATATGCCGTTATGGAAATCCGGGTATGGCTACGGCAGGGATGGGCGATGTTCTGGCTGGGCTGATAGGCGCTTTATGGGCCCAGGGTCTGGAGGCGTATGAGGCCGCCGGTCGAGCGGTTATGGTTCATGCGCGCACGGCCGACAAGCTGTCTTGCAGGGGCGAGCGCGGCTTGATGGCCTCAGATTTAAGTGAAAACTGGCAGGAGGAGTTGGCATTATGCAGGTAGGTCCTTGGGAGTTGGCGACAGAGCAGTCGACTGAGCGCTTAGCGCATCACATGGCCATGGTGACCTCAGGGGGCATGATCATACATTTGCATGGCGATTTGGGGGCAGGCAAGACAACGTTGGTTCGAGCTTATCTGCGAGCTTTAGGGCATCATGGTACCGTTAAAAGTCCTACCTATACTTTGGTCGAGCCCTATGCGCTACCCCAAGGAATAGCCTATCATTTTGATCTTTACCGCTTGCAAGACCCTGAAGAGTTAGAATTGATGGGGGTGCGTGACTACTTCTCCAGTAGTAATCTATGTCTCGTCGAATGGCCAGAACGCGCGGGCAGTTTGCTGGCTGCGCCTGATATAGATGCCTGGTTGAGCCTTGTGCATCATGGGCGACAAATTGTGTGGGCATCAGGATCTGAGCGTGGAGAGGTATGGTTAAACCAACTGGTAAAAACGTGGGTGGACGCATAATGCCGTGGATTTTTGTCCTGCTCTGTCTGCTAGTGCAGAGTGCGCAAGCAGGCTATCAGGTGACGCAAGTGCGTAGTTGGCAGAGTCCTGAGCATACTCGTTATGTGTTGGATTTATCGGGTCCTGCATCCTACATCATCAGTCCTGATAGTACACCCGGGCAAGTCTGTGTCGATCTGACCAGTACGGCGCTAGTACCTGAACTTCCTCCTGAAATCAAAGCAAGAGGAGTTGTCAGTCATGGCCACTGGTCCACACAAGGGGATACCTTGCGCATCAGCCTTGATATGAAGTCAGAGGCCAGCCCTATGGTTTTTGAGTTACCTCCTTCAGGAAAATCGGGCTATCGCTTGGTGATTGATCTGATAGAGGCTACTCACGAAGATGACGCGTCAACTACCTCGACCGTGCAGGCGACGTCGACGCCAACTCAGCCAGTCGTTGCAGAGGTGGCTCCTACGACCCCGGCTATTCAGGAAAAACCGGCCCATGGTCGCGATATGGTTGTTGCCATTGATGCAGGCCATGGGGGACAGGATACCGGGGCCATCGGGCCAGGAAGGATCTTTGAAAAGAACGTGACCCTGGCGATTGCCCGATCCCTGCGTGAACAGATGCTCAATGTGCCTGGATTAAAACCGGTACTGACCCGTTCGGGAGACTATTTTATTCCCTTGGCCGAGCGACGCGAGATTGCCAGGAGGCATTATCATGCCGATATTTTTATTTCTATCCACGCAGATGCTTCGCCCAGTGCTGATGCTAGCGGTGCTTCTGTATTTGCACTGTCGCTCAAGGGAGCCAACACAGCAACTTCCCGTTTTGCCAGAGCACTGGCCGAACGAGAAAATAACGCTGATGCGGTGGGGGGTATTAAGGTCAGTGAGCATGACGGCACGTTGGCTAATGTGCTGGCCGATATGGTGGTTGAGGGTTCGCTAGAGCACAGTTTGCGCCTTGGGCGCGACATTATCGGTGAGCTAAAAGGGTTTAGCCCCCTGCATTCATCGCATGTAGAGCAGGCGGGCTTTGCCGTTCTCAAGGAACCTGGCATGGTATCATTATTGGTTGAAAATGGTTTTATCACGAATCCTTCCGAAGAAAAGAAATTAAAAAATCCCGCTTATCAGCATCGCTTGGCACAGGCTATTCTGGAAGGGCTGCACCACTATTGTGAACATAATCCCTTGCCAGGGACGTGGTTTGCTTTACATCGCGACGACTCTTCGCGAGTAAAGAGTTCGCTCGATACAGCTGCACGTTAATGGCTCGAATTCGCACACTTGAGGCGCAATTAGCCAATCAGATCGCTGCCGGCGAGGTTGTTGAGCGCCCTGCCTCGGTGGTTAAAGAACTTCTGGAAAATGCACTGGATGCTGATGCGACTCAGATCGATATCGATATCGAGCGTGGAGGCGTGCAACTGATCAGGCTAAGGGATAACGGTAGTGGCATTGCCGGCGATGACATGCCACTGGCCTTGGCCAGACATGCTACCAGCAAAATTCATGGAGAAGAGGATCTGGAGGCCGTTGCAACCTTAGGGTTTCGTGGTGAAGCCTTGGCTTCGATTGCCTCGGTTTCAAGGCTGATACTGACATCACGTACGGCTGATGCTGAGGTGGCATGGCGTGTTCGCTCGGAAGGCAG
The DNA here is from genome assembly GCA_021804355.1 of Pseudomonadota bacterium. Classification (GTDB taxonomy): domain Bacteria; phylum Pseudomonadota; class Gammaproteobacteria; order Pseudomonadales; family Moraxellaceae; genus JABEVH01. Next base: position 12,776 of record JAJZHP010000016.1, read on the forward strand.
GGATATGCAAGCCTGTGTGGAGCCGGCGGCTCACCCCCGGGGAACTACGGTAGAAGTGGTTGATCTGTTCTTTAATACACCTGCCCGTCGCAAGTTTTTACGCTCGGAGTCTACAGAATTCGATCATGTGCAGGAAATTGTGCGTAAGCAGGCCTTGGCGCGGTTTTCCGTAGGATTGCGGTTGAGACACAATGGTCGGGATACCCTGCAGCTACTTGCCGCCCAGGATGAGCAATCGCGTCATCGTCGTGTCGCTGAGGTACTGGGCCAGCCTTTTGCGGCGGCCTCACGTTACATCGATGAAGCCGCCTCGGGTTTGCGGCTGTATGGCTGGGTTGGGTTCCCCACCTTTTCCCGGGCACAAGCAGATTTGCAGTATTTTTATGTCAATGGGCGTGTGATTCGTGACAAGGTGGTCAGTCATGCCGTACGCCAGGCCTACGCTGATGTTTTATACCAGAATCGCCACCCTGCTTATCTGCTTTATCTGGAAATGGATCCGGCAGCTGTCGATGTCAATGTGCATCCGACCAAGCATGAAGTTCGTTTTCGTGAACAACGCTTGTTGCATGATTTTATTTACCGCAGCCTGCATCGTGCTCTCGCCACGCCTCTAAGTAGTCAGCCGGATTTGAACAGGAAAGAGGCAATACTTGAGTCTACGCACGATCCCTCACCCGTCCAGCAACTCGCATGGCGTATGGATGCACCTACGCCGCCTGTTTCATGGGCAGCACTGCGTGTTAATGAACAGGCCATGCGTACACTCGTTGACCAAGACCTCAAAGCGGAGAGTCTTCAGTCGCAGGCAGAGTCTGCGTTGCCTCCCTTAGGCTTGGCTTTAGGTCAGGTGCATGGTGTCTACATTGTGGCTCAAAACGCATCGGGCATGATTTTGGTGGACATGCATGCTGCCTATGAGAGAATTGCCTACGAACGACTGAAACAGGCTTATACGCAAGGTCACATCGCTAGTCAGCCGCTGTTGCTGCCTTTGAGTGTGATGGTCTCTCCGCGAGAAGCTGATGCAGCAGAACAGCATGCGACTGAGTTATTGTCCCTAGGCGTTGATCTGGGCAGGGTGGCTCCTGAAACGGTGCTGGTGCGAGCGTTGCCGGCGCTGATACCTCCCCAGGAAGCAGAATCATTGACACGAGATATTCTGGCTGATCTGCTGGAGCATGGCCTGACCCAACGCATTATCGAGCGTAGCCACGAATTGCTGGCTTCCATGGCCTGTCACGCAGCCATTCGAGCTGGCCGACAGCTGTCGCTTATGGAGATGAATGCTTTGTTACGTGATATGGAACAGACCGAACGCAGCGATCAATGTAATCATGGACGCCCCACCTGGATACAATTTAGTATGCAGGATATGGATCGTTGGTTTTTACGTGGTCGCTGAACCAAAGCCTGTTTATTGTCTGCTGGGACCTACGGCTGCGGGTAAAACAGCCGTAGCGGTGGCGTTGGCTGAACGGGTGCCGGTAGAGATCATCTCCGTGGATTCAGGTATGGTCTACCGGGGCATGGATATCGGAACAGCCAAGCCAGATGCCGAGACCTTGCGCAAAGCTCCACACCATTTACTGGATATACGTGATCCTGCCGACCCTTATTCGGCCGCGGAGTTTCGTACCGATGCTTTGCGTCTCATAGAGGAGATTCATGAGCGAGGACGTTATCCTCTCCTCGTGGGCGGGACGATGTTGTATTTTCGTGTCTTGACGCAGGGTATGACGGTTTTGCCTGAGGCTGATGCGGCCCTACGGCAGCGACTGGATGTTCAAGCGGCCGAGGAAGGTTGGCCTGCTATGCATCGTTATCTGGCAGAGGTTGATCCTCAAACGGCATCCAGGCTTAAGCCGGGTGATAAACAAAGGATACAGCGGGCTTTAGAAGTCTATTATTTAACGGGACAACCACTCTCATATTGGCATACCCATGGTAAAACGGTTAACGACTTTCCCTATCAACTGCACGCGTGGGCATTGATACCCGAAAATAGGGCCTGGTTGCATGATGCCATAGCGCATCGTTTGGATATCATGTGGCAGTCAGGCTTGGTTAATGAAGTCACTGCTTTGTGGCAGCGGGGTGATTTGCATGCCGACTTACCAGCAATTCGAGCCGTGGGTTATCGCCAGGTATGGCAATATCTGGAGGGTCAGATCACCGAACAGGATATGCGGCATCAGGTTTTGTTTGCCACGCGGCAGTTGGCTAAGCGTCAGCTGACCTGGTTGCGTAGTTTTTCTGGGCTAAGCTGTTGGGATCCCCAACGGCAAAGTATTGAGGATATTGTCATGCAGCTATTGAAAAACTTTGCATGAGGTTCCAAAGTACTTACCTTGCCTAATTTTTTGCCGCTAGCATTAGGTGAAGGTCTGAAAAGGGGTGTTGCTGGCGGCGACAGCCATTTTTTCTGTCCGATTTGGACGGCTAGAGGAGAATTTTTCATGTCCAAAGGTCAAACGTTGCAGGATCCATTCCTGAACGCCTTGCGCAAGGAACGCATTCCCGTCAGCATTTTTTTGGTCAACGGGATTAAGTTACAGGGGCAGGTCGAGTCTTTCGATCAATATGTCGTATTGCTGAAAAATACGGTCAGCCAGATGGTTTATAAGCACGCCATCAGCACCGTTGTGCCTGCTCGTAACCCGCGTGGCCCGGTTCCGGGTAGTGTCGTAGGGCAGGTGGGGGCAGGTGGAACGTATTCAGCCACCGATTTCAGTGATGATGAAGGCGATAACCAGCCCTATTGATGAAAGGATATCGTTCGACAACGGTGTGGGGGTGGTGTGGAGTATTTTGAACGTCCTGTAGGTGGTGAACGGGCACTGTTGGTGCACTTAAGCCTGCAGGGCCGTGATCGTTATGAAGATGAGCAAGAGTTCCGAGAATTAGCGCGTTCTGCTGGCGTGCAAATACTGGACTATCTGCGTAGTGCTCGCCCGCGACCGGATCCCCGGTATTTTCTGGGGCGAGGCAAAGTTGAAGAACTTCAGGCCAGGGTTGAAGAAGATGACATAGATGTTGTCCTTTTTGACAACCCGTTGTCTCCTGCTCAGGAACGTAATCTGGAAAAAGAACTCAAGTGTCGTGTCTTGGATCGTACGGGATTGATACTTGATATTTTTGCGCAACGAGCGCGCACCCATGAAGGCAAACTTCAGGTCGAGCTGGCCCAACTTGAGCACCTGGCTTCCCGGTTGGTGCGGGGCTGGACGCATCTTGAGCGACAGAAAGGCGGGATCGGGCTTCGTGGGCCAGGCGAAACCCAGTTAGAAACCGACCGTCGACTACTGCGTTTGCGTGTAGCACAACTGCGTGAGCGGCTGGGTGACGTACAGCGTACACGTGATTTAGGTCGTGCAGCCCGGGTGAAAGCCGAGATACCAACCATTGCCTTGGTGGGGTATACCAATGCGGGCAAGTCGACCTTGTTTAACCGCTTGTGTAGTGCCGAGGTTTATGCTGCTGATCAATTGTTTGCCACCTTGGATCCAACCTTGCGTCGAGTTTCACTGGCAGGTGTTGGACCTGCCGTTGTCGCCGATACCGTCGGATTTATCAGGCAGTTACCTCATCATTTGGTGGATGCGTTTCGGGCGACCCTGGAGGAGACCGTACAAGCCGATTTGCTGGTGCATGTGGTGGATGCGGCTAGTTCAGAGCGCGATCAACATATCGAAGCTGTTGAGCTGGTGCTCTCCGAAGTCGGTGCAGGCGAGGTGCCGGTACTTATGGTTTTCAATAAGGTGGACTGCCTGCTCCTGGCTGAGGCTCATATGGATTTTGACAGCGATGGGCAAATACAGCGTGTTTGGATCTCGGCTCGTGACGGCTCAGGTATGGATCTGCTTGATCAGGCCATAGCTTCTCGTTTGAGGCGGCCTCGTGTACAGCAATTATGTCTTGGGCCGCAGCGCGGTGCTCTAAGGGCTCGGTTATTTGCTGAAAATGCGGTTCGTGCCGAACATGTGGATGAACACGGTGTTTGGCATCTCGATGTACAAATTGCTGAGGATACGCTGAGTCGCATTTTGTACCATGAAGGTCTAGTGCTGGCCGACGTTCAGGAGATGCTACCTTGAGTGCCCGTGAAGCATGGCAGGCGGGGCTCGCCGCCTTGGTATTGCTCGCGTATTTTGCATGGGGTCAAGTTATTCATACCTATGCGCTGCCAACCGTGCCTCCCGCGGTTTTGGGGATGTTGTTTTTGCTAGGAACTCTATTTTTGCTGGGCAGGGTGCCTACCTGGCTGGAACGAGGTATACCCCTACTGTTGCGGCATTTTACGCTTTTTCTGTTGCCTCCTACGGTGGGTATTATGGCTATTTGGCCTGAGGTCAGATTACATGCTGCAGGATTTTTGCTGACTCTGGTTGTGGCTACCCTGATCCCTTTGTATTTTGGAGCCTGGTGTTTTCAGTATTTGTCGCAATACCGGAGCAAGGTAGGGTGATGCTGCTGGCGTGGCTATGGTTGCCGATTACGGTGGTGGTTTATCTGGGAGCAGATGCGCTGCAACAGCGTCTGGGTTGGTTGATACTGCAACCTATGTTGATCAGCGTACTTATATTGATTCCCTTGCTGTTAGGGAGTGGCCAGAGTATCGCTGTTTACCAGCGGGCAACGAGCCCCCTGGTCTGGATCGCAGGGCCACTGACCGTGGGTATGGCCATTCCCTTGTTTAACGAGCGACGCCGTATTGTGGAAGCTGCCAGACCCTTATTGATTACGCTTGGAATAGGTTCTCTGCTGGCGAGTGGGTCGGCGTTTGCTTTGGCGTGCTTGTTTCATCTTGGAGCGCCGGTCGATAAGGCATTTCTTACGCGCGCCATCAGTTTGCCATTTTGTCTTCCGGTAACTCGCTTGATTGGTTCACCCTCTGGGCTGGCAGCGGTTATCGTGGGTGTCAGCGGGCTACTGGGAGGCATTGCTGCGCCGATGTTATTACCCCAACGGCTTTCAGAATCAGCTCGAGGGGTCGCTATGGGTCTGGCTGCGCATGGCATAGGTACGGCGGTTGCCCTGCGTTTGAGTGTTCGCAGTGGTGCTTATGCTGCCCTGGGCATGATGCTTAACGGCTTGCTAACCAGTTTGTGGCTACCTTGGCTATGGCAACGCGCCGCCCATCATATCGGGTTCTGATCGCTGGGGACAACGTGCTATGATGCGCGCCGCTGAAGAGTAGTATCGGTTCTATGGGCATGGGGAGAAACTGGCTGTGAGCGACAACCAGGAACGCTGGCTGCTGCCAGAGGGTGTGCAGGATGTTCTGCCTGAGCAGGCAGCAGTTCTTGAGCATCTGCGCAGGCGCTGCCTGGATATGTATGCCAGCTATGGCTATGAACTTGTTTTTCCGCCACTGCTAGAGTTTCGTGAATCCTTACTCACGGGTGTAGGTCATGATCTTGCCTTAAGTACGTTCAGTCTCATCGATCAGCTCTCCGGCAGGCAATTAGGCCTACGAGCGGATATGACGCCACAAGTGGCCCGTATAGATGCGCATTGTCGTCCCATCTCGGGCGTTGCGCGCTATTGTTATGCGGGTACGGTACTGCATACGCTTCCGCAACATTTGGGGGCACCGCGTTGCATGGTTCAGATGGGCTGCGAACTTTATGGTTATGCGGGTATTGAAGCTGATCTGGAGATGCTGGATTTATTGCTCCATAGTTTGAAGCTGGCGGGTTGTCGTCAGATCGTGCTTGAATTGGGGCATGTAGGCATTTTTCGGGGGCTCTTGCAGGGTCTGAATCTTGAATCCTCGGTAGAGGCAGAACTATTTGATATTCTACAGCGCAAGGCCAAGCCTGAGCTCAAGGTGTTGCTGAGACAGTTGCCTTCTGCGGCTGCTGCCTTGAATGTATTGCCAGATCTGGCAGGGGATGTCAGCGTTATAAAGCGAGCCCGATCTCTCCTGCAACAGGGCTCGGCAACGGTGCTAGCGGCCCTGGATGATCTACAGCATGTGGTTGATCGGCTAAAGTTGGCCTTCCCTGAGGTCCAGTTTTATGTGGACTTGGCAGAACTGCGCGGGTACCACTATCACACAGGTCTTAGCTACGCCGCCTATGTCGATGAAAGCCGCTTTGAGGTAGCGAAAGGCGGACGTTACGATGCTGTGGGTGAGGCATTTGGGCGCTCCCGCTCGGCGACCGGGTTTAGCATGGATGTCCTCGCTCTTTGTGGGCAGCAGACTCAACGTAAGGCTCGCGTCTTTGCTCCTGATCATCCTGAGGATAAAGCCCTGCAGGCATACATTCGACAATTCCGTCAGCAGGGTGACGTGGTGATTGTGATACTACCAGGTCAGCAGGTAAGTGCTGATAGAGAAAGTGATCTCCAGTTGGTATTCAAGCAGGGGCAGTGGCAGCTGCTACCCTGGAACGTCTGAATTTGTAATGATTAGGGTAGAAACTCATGGGTAAAAACGTTGTCATACTGGGCACGCAATGGGGTGACGAGGGTAAAGGTAAAATCGTTGATCTCCTGACAGATAATGTGTCGGCTGTTGTGCGTTTCCAGGGAGGGCACAATGCCGGGCATACGCTAGTCGTCAATGGAGAAAAAACAGTACTTCATTTGATACCTTCAGGAATTTTGCGAGATCGGGTGCAGTGCTATATAGGCAACGGTGTCGTGTTGGCACCGGATGCTCTTTTACATGAAATGGCACATCTTGAAGCCCGTGGTGTGCCGGTACGTGAACGCTTACGTTTGTCTGCCGCTTGCCCACTGATCTTGCCTTACCATGTCGCTTTGGATAAGGCGCGTGAGGTGGCGCGAGGGAAAAGCGCTATTGGCACGACCGGTAGAGGCATAGGCCCCGCTTATGAAGACAAGGCGGCTCGCCGTGGGGTTCGTTTGGGAGATTTGTTCCGGCGTGACAAGTTTGCCGCACGTTTGGGTGAAATTCTTGATTATCATAATTTCCAGTTAAAAAATTACTATCAAGTAGATCCGGTTGATTTTCAAAGTACCCTGGAACAGGCCTTGATCTGGGGTGAACAGTTGCGTCACTTGGTGGCCGATGTGCCTGAACAGCTGCATCAGCTGCGTTTGCGTGGAGAACACATTCTGTTTGAGGGGGCGCAAGGATCTTTGCTGGATATTGATCATGGCACCTATCCGTATGTCACGTCCTCCAATACGACCGCAGGGGGTACCAGCACGGGATCAGGATTTGGTCCTCTGTACCTGGATTATGTGCTGGGCATCACCAAGGCCTATACCACCCGTGTAGGGGGAGGACCTTTCCCCACGGAACTTTTTGATAGTCAAGGAGAGCACTTGGCTCGTGTTGGTCATGAATTTGGTGCAACGACAGGGCGTCCTCGCCGCTGTGGTTGGTTTGATGCTGTCGTTCTGCGTCGTGCCGTTCAGTTAAATTCCATTTCAGGCTTATGTCTGACCAAACTCGATGTCTTGGATGGTATGGAAACGGTCAGGGTATGCACCGGCTACGAACTTAAAGACAGGGACTCCATCGAGTGCCTGATGTCAGATGCAGATGCTTTTGAAAATGTGACGCCTATTTATGAAGACCTCCCTGGTTGGCAGGAATCAACGGTGGGAGTGCGTCGACTGGAGGATTTACCCGAGCGTGCCCGCGCTTATATCCAGCGTATTGAGGAAGTCGTGGGATGTCCTATTGACATCATCTCAACGGGACCTGATCGCGAAGAAACTATCGTACTGCGTCATCCCTTTCAATAGGGACATGGAGTCAGCCGTGGGTGAACTACTCCACCCCATTCGCAGTAGCGATGGCATGGAGTTTCACAGGCATGAACACCTGTCACCGCCAGTTCTTGGCGGTGAGTCTGTTTGATGTTGGTAGAGAAAGTAGTTAAGACCATTACGGGGAGGCAGGTCGCCGATTCGTTGGAAACCGGCCTGCTCATAAAGGCGATGCGCTGCCGTCATCAATTCGCTGGTGTACAGCCCCATGGACACCGCAAGGTCGTTCCTGGCGCGCTGCAGGCAGATGCTGACCAGGGCCTGACCGATTCGTAAGCCCCGATGACTGGGGGCTACGGCAAGCAGCAAAATGGAAGCCCAACCCGAAGGAATCGGATCCCGTGACCGTCCAGGAGGACAATAGGCTACAGAACCTATGATATCCCCCTGCATCCGGCAGACGAAGAACTGAGCAAACTCAGCCAGTACCTGTACGCGATCCAGTGAAATATTGTTTTTCATGGATGCCCAATGATGGGAATCCATAGCGCTAGAAAACTGTTCAAAGGCAGCCACATTGACGGCGGCAATTGTTGGATAATCAGCAGCGCATGCCGGTTCAATAAAGTGTTCGTAGTTCACAGCCCTGTGATCTCTGTCCGATGCATTGAAGTGTTGAAACTCATGGCATTGTACGGTACCAGGAACATTAAAATACAAGATGTCCAACCGATTTGAACTCGAAGCCATGCTCTTGGCTCTCGGTGAAAAAGCCAGCCGAGGTGGCGCGCAAATACTTACTCGACATCGCGAGGGCTCACACCCAATGGCATCCGTCCCAGCAGATTGAATCGTTCATCAGCCAAACATTCAGGCCGATGATGTCCATGGGAAAAAGGTGATAGCGACAATCAGTCATCATGCAGCCATAGCATCAGAATCTAGTCAACTTGATAATACTTGGGTGCCGGATATCAGCATCATTTCTAACTCTATTTAATTCGAAAATCCTCATGTAAATAGCCCCAATGGTCCCTTAATTTTTGCTTGTGCATCTCATTCATCGGGAGTTCTTTAATCGCTACTCGCCAAAGATTTCTGGCCTTGACGACTACATCATCCAAGTGAGGTTTAATGACTCTCCACGGAATCTCGGCATGATCAGCCCATGACTGAAAATTTGCCATTGAGACGTCATACCAATCTTTAGTCTTTCCTAAATTGAGCGCGTAATTCATTTCGCCATCGATATATACGCTTGTGGTAACGATATCGTAGGCGGGCGAAAGTCTGGGTGTGATGTCGTCTGAATAAATCAAACTCCAATTCTTTAGATGTGCATCACCGTTGGCGAGAAGAATGTTAACCAGCAATCGCCTGGCGAATTGTTGTGCATCGGCCAAGCCGTCACCAGAATAACCGTAGATAATCCGGCCGATTTGCTCGTAGTTTGCTGAGTTGTATTTTTCATGGGCATACTTAACTAGCACCTGTGCAAAGTCTTCCATGTGGATACGCACATCATCATCGCGATCAAAACGTTTGATGGCGAAGGCTAGCTTCTCGTCAGGCAGATTTATCTGAGGAAGCTGGTCGAGCTTGTTCAACTCGACCAGCTTAATTTCTGGAATGTCGATTCCAACTAATTCCGCAAGTTTCATTGCGGTGTATTCGTTCACAGGCACATCTTTATGCTGGGTGGAAGGGGTTTTTACGATCCAGTCCCCCAAGACATCGCCTTTGGAAAGATGATAGCGTCCATCCTTTTCCTTCATGGAAAATTTCATCTGAATACCGGCTAACGAAAATTTATTTTCCGGTGACACTTTGTTAAACCTTATGGCACGTGCTTTGCCGTGAGTATTAAGCACACTATCTGGAACATCGTCGGGTTCCATAGGCTCAGCGACCAAGGCGCCAGGGAGGTCAGCACCTAAATGCGAGAGAATATGAAACTCGTTGTCGATATGGATTTTGAGTCTTTGCGTAATCAACTCCCGCAAGGATCCCTCCGGAAGTAAATTGGACAATGTAGGATGCAATCTTTGGTTTCTTGCCCACGGTTCCGACATTATTTTTTCAGAACGAGGAAACGCTGGGTGGGTCATCAAACTAAAGGTAGGACGACCTGCATCACTCTTGAACTCCTCGGCAAAGCTCAGCACATTTCTACCACCTTGAAAGCCAGCCAAATAGCCAACCAGCCTTCCGTGCAAGCTCAACTTGAGTACGTTGATTTCATCGACATGGCTATCGCTCACGATTCATCGCCCAGTAAATCCTGCCATGGATCATCTGAAAGACTTTTCTTTGTCTCCTCCCTGGCAGGCTTTTTCGCCTGGGGCAGATGCGCCTTGCCTGGCTCGGAGCATTCCCGTTCAAGCAGCGCCATAACAGCGCCAAGATTTTCCTTGGGTATGAGCATAAGTTCGCTATTTAAGCCCCTTGCTATCAACGCTAAGGTGTCTAGCCTAGGATTTCCTTTGGACTCCAAGCGCTGATATTGCTGACGAGAGACGCCTACACGTAACATCATGTCGTTCTGTTTGAGGCCAAGTGTCAATCGCCGCTGTTTGATCTGGTGAAGTATCGAGTTCATCATAATAAACGAATAGGTTGCTTTTGCTGTTGATAGCAACATATTAGTTGCCATTATTTCTAAAGGCAATTTATTCGTTGCTTTTTGGGATGCCGCACCGAAAGCAGTTGAGGTGTCTGCGCTGATTGCTTATCCAAGACGATCCACCACAACCGATGATCACTGACTGATGCCACTGACGGACGGGTAACCATGCTCAAAACACAGTGCACACAGTTCCACAGTTTTTGAAGCGCAAGGCGTTTTTGAGGGTCATTTTTGTCGGACCGGAGTCGACTGGAACGCGGACTACGCTGGCTGTATCGGTGTCAGTTGAGTCAGTCTCGTGTCCGAAAGTGCCCAAGAAATACGATGAAAAAGAAGGACATAGCAACTAAAAAACCGCCTAGTCCGCCAAAAAACCATGTTGCTAGCAAGAGTGAGGTGGTTGTGTCCTATTGGCAAGAACCACGAGCCAGTGCGCAAAACATAGAAAAGATATGAGCAGGATACTGAATCCAAGGAGTCCGGATTGTAAAAAAGTGATGGTCTTGGCGCTGCGCTTAGGAGCTAGCCAGTATTCACGGTTGGGGAGATTGATGCGGGATTTGGCGCTGCCTAATGCTCGCCAAGTCACCAAGGTCATTATCGTGGGTAGACCAATGACCAAGGCGAGCATGAATCGAATATAGAAGAAGCGTGGCATATAGCCATGGGCTGTACCTGTTGCTCCAAAGTGAGAGGCTACCAGAAGCGGCAATTCAAGGCTGGTTTGCCCTACAAACACCGCAGCACAGGCCACGAAAATAGGAACAGTACCGTGCTTGTGCTATCTCTCAAAGTACACCTGATAGGTTAAAAAAGACGATTTAAACCATTCAGAGCTGCCACGCGGTAGGCCTCAGCCATAGTCGGGTAGTTAAACGTGGTGTTCGCAAAGTAACGCAGACTGTTCTGCCCGCCGTGCATAACAGCTTGACCAATGTGTACGATTTCTGAGGCCCCATCACCAAAACAGTGTATCCCGAGGATTTCCAGAGTTTCACGGTGGAAGAGTATTTTAAGCATACCTACAGTTTCACCGGTGATCTGTGCGCGGGCAAGATGCCTGAAAAATGCCTGCCCCACTTCATAGGGAACTTGTTCACGTGTTAATTCAGCCTCATTCTTGCCCAGCGAGCTGATTTCAGGGATGGTATAGATGCCGGTAGGGACTTCAGAGACACGAGGGACGTCAGCTGAACCAACAATATGGGCAGCGGCACAACG
>JAJZHP010000016.1:24414-35025 GCA_021804355.1 Pseudomonadota bacterium
GAGCCTCCGACGGAGGCTCTGTTTTCTACCACAGCGACATGCAGTCCTTCTTTGGATAGTTTCATTGCGGCGCCTTCGCCTGCAGGGCCAGAGCCCAGAATGACAGCATCATAAAATGGCATGGTTGACCTCTTAGACCTCTGGAGTAGTTTTGCGGCTGAAACGGCGTTCCTGACCCTGTAGCAGCGCGTGGATGTTGGCATGATGTCGAATAATCAAAAGCAAACTCATCAGGCTAAGTATTGGAAAATAGGGCCGGTCAAAGCTGTAAACGGCAAAGGGAAGGAGGCCGAAGCTGATCAAGGCTGCCAGCGAAGAAAACCGAGTGAGGGCAAAGACGGCAACCCAGAGCGCTCCTGTGAACAAACCCAGGACAGGATTTAAGGCAAATAAAACGCCAAATGCAGTTGCCACGCCCTTGCCACCGGCAAATCGGTAATACAAGGGAAACAGGTGTCCCAGGAAGGCTATCAATCCCAATGCTGATACAAAAATGGGTGTGGCCCCGAGGACGCGTCCTATTAAAACTGGAATGACACCTTTGAGCATATCGCCAGCCAGGGTTAGCAATGCGGCACCTTTGCCTCCGACCCGTAGCACATTGGTGGTCCCAGGGTTACCAGAGCCGGATGATCGGGGATCGGGCAAGCCAAGTAGTTTGCATACTGGGATGGCAGTGCAGACAGAACCCAGCAAATACGCGACAATAAGCAGCAGCAAGTTTTCCAAAATATGCATCCGTACTCCCGACTCAGAGGTGATCGCGCATGGATTATATTGTTATCAGTGATCTCAATGTGCAAGCGTACATGGGCGTGCATGCCTACGAACGCCAGATCGGCCAAGTCTTAAGGATAAATGCACGACTGGCAGTCAATGCCAGCACTGTAGCAAAAACTGATGACCTACGTCATGCCCTGAATTATCAAGAAGTCATTAATCATTTGCGTGAATGGGTCGCGATATCCCGTGTTCAGTTGATTGAAACCTTGGCTGACCATCTGGCTATGCAGCTGTTACAAACCTTTGATCTTCCCTGGGTACGTCTTGAACTGTATAAACCGCATATATTATCAGGAGGAGTTTGCGTAGGTATTGTGGTGGAAAGGAGCCGGATGGATGGCTGAGGCAATCTTGGCAATGGGAGGCAATCAAGGTGCCTATCCCTTGGCGTATGCGCTAGCGGAACTGAAACGGGTAGGTGAGGTGCGGGCACTGTCATCTCTGGTTAAAGGGCCAGCTTTACCGGTTCCTGGCTGGGGAGAGAATACTGCTGATTTCCTGAACCTAAGTCTTGTGCTGAGGACAGAGCTATCCTTGTCGCAATTGATTGAAAAAATACACGAATTTGAGAGTGCCCAATTCCGCCGACGCGATCTGCCAGAGATATGCACTCTGGATATTGATGTTTTGCGCTACGAGGGTGTCTGGCAACGACCCTCCGAATTGCATCGCCCTTATATCAGGTTGGCTTTGCATGAACTCTTGGGGATGTCAGCAGATGGTATAGATTGGCCTCAGGTACATGTATGTGCCGCTAACGAAGTAGAAAGCTGGCTGTATAGTCAACCCTGTGGGGCAAATTAGTCCAGCAGTCTCCAAGGTAGGGAGGCCGAGTCGCCAGATAACAGGCGCAAGGCATCTCGACGTCCCAGTTCCAGAGCCTCTCGCATATAAATATGATGAAAAAACAGGTAACTCAGCAGTTCACCACGTCGCGTGCTATTGCTTTGCACCAACTGGTGCAACAGGGGAAAGTCCCAATGTCTTCGCCACCAGCGTGTATGCCCATATTCGCGTTGAAAGACCAGTTCAGCAAGTTTGCTTAAATGACTGTGCACATGCGGACCAACAAATAGCCAAGGTATCGGACGGTAAGTTCGCTGACTGCGCGCTGCACGCACGCCAGCATGTTGCGGATGCTGCAGCAGTTGGTTGATCTTGCGTAGAGTGTGTACGTCTTCAACCATGCGATCAATCAGAGCCGCCCGTAAAACTTCTGAAATGGCGGCATAAATATCGGGTGATATCAGAGGTTCTTCCCCGAGGTGGGCCGGTGCTTCCAGAGGGTCGCTGGCGATGATGATGAGTTTATCAACCCCCAGTGTAATAGCGGGTTTAACTGGGGCATTCATGCGTACACCACCATCCAGGTACCAACCCATGGCAGACTCTGGTGTGGTGACTCGAATAGGAGGAAAAAGCACCGGTATGGCAGCAGAAGCCATCACATGTTCTGGAGCTATGGGCGTATGGATGTAATCGATGGCGCGGGTATCATCATGGTATCCCTGCACTCCTTGAATGGAATATCCCGGGGTCTCCTCGACAAAGACAGCGCTGCGCCCGGTATGACTTGAGGTGGCAGTGACTGCGACGGCACGAAGATGGTGGCCCTGCTGTATATTGTCATGCAGAGCCCGCCAGTCGATACGCTGACGAAGCGTTTGCTCCAGGGGGTCAGCATTAAGCAAGCCTGTTAAAGATCGTCGCAGGCCCAACATTTGCCCCAGATAGTTCATGCCAGCATTCAGGCCGCTGGGTAAAATGGGTTTGATGACATCACGGCGGTAAATATGAGCCCACACCGCCCAAGCCCGTTCTGCCGCCTGGGCCGCAGGCAAGTGTGCCAAGGATGCAAAAAGCACGGCATTAATAGCTCCTGCGCTGGTGCCAACAAAAACACTAGGCCGTTCACCGGCAGCTTCCAGTGCGGGCAACAACGTAGCTAAGGCCCCCGCTTCATAGGCGCCTCGGGCACCACCACCTGCTAGGACAACGCCTATCTGAGAAGAACGAGTATTCATGAGGGGGTCTCTCAGTCAGTAACTGACCAGTGATTACGATACACAAGTACAAGGTCAGGGCGTAGTACTTTTAATTTAATGATGAGCCCAGGCAGGCGCTATATTTACGCTTTTGCGCAACAGTAATTTGCTATAAGAGCAATCATGTTCTGGTTGCAAGCGTGGCCTGGCCTTGGCTTAATGAGAGATTGACAACACTGGCGGGGATTGACTGTTTATGCTGACACGAACACCCAGACTCATCGCTGACTCAGCAGATCAGTTGCGTGAGCGTCTGCTGACGTATTTTCACACGACATTTGATCGTTACGAGTCCCTGTTTCAACTGTTGAAGGGAGATGAGGCTTATTACGTCAAACCCATAGCCTTGCGTCATCCCCTGATTTTTTATTTTGGGCATACGGCTACATTTTTTGTCAATAAATTGCTGCTGGCCGGTCTCTTGACGGAGCGCATTCATCCCGGCTTTGAAAGTATGTTTGCCGTTGGTGTAGACGAGATGAGTTGGGATGACCTTGAAGACAGCCATTATGACTGGCCTTCTGTCGAAGCGGTTCGTGCTTACCGTCAGCAAGTCCGTCAGCGGGTTGATGTATTGATCAGGACAACCTCGTTACCTGAGCATTTAAGCCCTGAACATCCTGCCTGGGCCCTTATCATGGGGATTGAGCATGAAAGGATTCATCTGGAAACATCATCGGTTTTAATACGGCAACATCACCTTAAGTATGTGCAGCCCCATCCAGACTGGCGTCCCTGGACGAGTTATGGGCAGCCTCCAGCCAATGATTTATTGCCTGTTGCAGCAGGAGCCGTGAGCCTAGGAAAGCGCTGGGATGATCCCTATTACGGCTGGGATAATGAGTATGGACGGCATCAGGCTGAGGTTGCAGCTTTTCAGGCTGCTCGCTATCTGACCAGTCATGTTGAATACTTGGCATTTATTGAGGATAAGGGATATCACCGAGAAGAGTTTTGGGATGAAGAAGGCTGGGGCTGGCGATGTTATGCCCAAGCGGAGCATCCTACGTTCTGGGTATGGCGCGGTAGCCAATGGTATTTGCGACTGCTCAGTGAAGAAATTCCTATGCCCTGGGATTGGCCCGTTGAGGTTAATTGTCTGGAAGCTCGCGCTTTTTGCCGATGGAAGTCGCAACAAACAGGTCAACAAGTGCGATTACCCAGTGAAGATGAGTGGTACCGACTAGGGGCTAGTTCCGGATTTAATGAGGTGCCTGAATTTGAGGCCGCTCATGCCAATATACATCTGGATCATGCCGCCTCCTCGTGCCCGGTGCAGACCTTTCGTCAAGGTGAATTCTATGATGTCGTCGGAAATGTCTGGCAATGGACCGAGACGCCGATTTATCCCTTTGAAGGTTTTCAGGTTCATCCGGTCTACGATGATTTCAGCACTCCTACCTTTGATGGTCGGCATAATTTAATTAAGGGAGGTTCTTGGATATCTACCGGTAATGAAAGTCGTTTAGCTTCGCGCTATGCATTCAGGCGGCACTTCTTTCAGCACGCTGGGTTCCGTTATGTCGTAGGCGCTCCGCTGGAACCGACGCGCCTATCACGCTATGAGACCGATCAACTGGCATCGCAGTATATGGAATTGCATTATGGAGCCAGTTATTGGGGAGTGGGCAACTTCCCCAAAGCGGTGGCTGACAAGGCTTTACGCGCTATGGCGGGACGTCCCTGCCGCTATGCCCTGGATGTAGGTTGTGCTACCGGTAGAACGACCCTGGAGTTGGCGAAGCAGTTTGATCATGTGACTGGAGTTGATTTTTCAGCTCGTTTCATCGATCTTGCTGTGCAATTGGTGCAGGAAGGAAGTTTAAGCTATACCTTGTTGGATGAAGGTGAACTGGTTACTTACCGACATGTAACTCTGGATGCACTGGGGCTCAATGGCTTGCAGACTCAGGTCAACTTTGTGCAGGGAGATGCCTGTAATCTTAAGCCTATCCTGCAGGGCTATGATCTTATTGTGGCGGCCAATCTGATCGATCGTCTCTACCAGCCTGCCCTGTTCTTGCGCGATTTACATGAACGTCTGGTGGCTGGTGGTATCCTGATATTAACCTCTCCTTATACCTGGATGGAGGAACATACGGAGCGTGAGTATTGGTTGGGAGGCTATAAAAAAGATGGCGAAAGTTATCGCAGCCTTGAGGGTTTAAAAGCACTTTTGTTACCGCATTTTCGTTTGCTGGACGCGCCTGAAGACTTGCCTATGGTTATTCGGGAAACTGCGCGCAAATTTCAGCATACCCTGGTGCAAGTCACTATTTGGGAACGCCTATGAATTTTGATGATCCTATCTCCCGGCAAGGCACACACGCCCTGAAATATGAGGCGCGTCAACGCCTATTTGGCTCAGCATCGGTTCAGCCGCTTTGGGTGGCTGATATGGATTTTGCAGCGCCTCCTGCTGTGGTAGAAGCCTTGGAGTCCAGGGCAAGGCATCCCATCTATGGTTATACAGAGCAGGATGCTGAGCTGTTTCATGTGCAGGTCTCATGGTGTCAGCATCGCCATGGTTGGTCGCCTGATGAGATCCATATGATGTTGGTGCCGGGTGTCGTTCCCAGTCTCTATGCTGCTGTTGCCGCCTTTACGCAACCTGGAGATGCGGTGATTATCCAGCCTCCGGTCTATCCACCATTTTTCTCAGCCATCGCGGAACAGGAGCGACGTGTTTTGGAGAACCCCTTGTGCTGTGTAGATGGCCGCTATGTCATGGATCTGGATCATTTTGAGGTCTGTGCCCGCCAAGCTCGCCTATTTTTATTGTGTTCTCCACACAATCCGGTGGGGCGGGTCTGGAGTGATGTTGAACTACATGCCCTGTTGGCTATTTGTGAACGTCATGATGTTCTGGTGTTGGCTGATGAAATTCACGCTGATCTGCTGTTAGGAGGAACTCGACATACTCCCTTGGCCAAGCTGGCACCACACCGGGTGATAACAGCCATAGCCCCCAGCAAAACTTTTAATATTCCTGGTTTGGGGCTTTCAACGCTGGTTGCAGCCAATGCGATGCATCGCCAGCAACTACAGAAGGTATTCGATCATTGGCATGTCAGTGTATATAACCCGTTCTCCCAGACGGCCTTTATAGCTGCGTACCAGCATGGGGAAGCGTGGTTGGATGCGTTGCTATCCTATCTGGTGAACAGCCGCGATCTGGTTCTGGCAAGGCTGGGCGAGGTGGTGCCGACGGTACGCTCGACCTGTCCAGAAGCCACTTATTTGTTGTGGCTAGACTTCAGCGCTTTAGGTTGGAGTGATAAGGAACTGCAGCAGCGTTTGGTTAAAGTAGGCCTGGGATTGAATCCGGGCCCCAGTTTTGGACAGGGAGGGCAAGGGCATATGCGTTTGAACTTTGCTGCACCCCGCTATCAGGTCATGGATGCCATCAATCTTCTGTCCAAACTCTAGTGATCAGCTAGAATTTATCGATGATATCGCTGTTGATGCGGAACTTGAGGCTCATGACGAACAAAGTTACGGGGGCGAGGCAAAGGGAAACCCAGGACGGAGACATACACTGGCGTATGTTGCTGGAAGCCATTCCTGATATGGTCTGGCTTAAGGATGCCGAGGGCGTTTATCTGTATTGCAATAAGGAGTTTGAAAGTTTCTTTGGGGCTAGCGAAGCCGAGATCGTAGGCAAGACCGATTATGATTTTGTCGATAAGAAACTGGCAGATTTTTTTCGCAGCAAAGACAGGGAGGCCATCAACAAAGGCGGTGTCAGCATCAATGAAGAATGGATAACCTATGCGGCAGATGGTCGTCGAGTTCTTTTAGAGACGACTAAGAAGCCGGTTTATGACACGCAAGGACGATTGCAGGGTGTGTTGGGTATTGGTCACGACATCACTGAGCGTAAACGTCTGGAAGACAAACTCCAGGAAAACGAATTGTTTTTTCTGGAATCTCAGCAGGCGGCTTCCATCAGTTCTTTCAGGACTGATTTTGCAACACAGACTTGGCATGCTTCAGAAGTTTTTTATGACATTCTAGGGATAGACCGTCATTATCCATCAACGGTAGCGGCCTTGTTTGATTTGGTCCATCAGGATGATCGTGGCCAGCTCCGGTCGTATTTTCAGGAAAATATCTTAAACCAGCACGAAGCTATTCGGCGTGAATACCGTATTGTTCGTCCGCACGATGGCCAAGTGCGCTGGATGCTGGCTCAGGGAAAACTCGTTTTCGATGATGAAGGCGAGATTAAATCCATCGTAGGCACCCTTCAGGACATCACCCATCAGCAACGGTCTCGCTATGAGTTGGCTTTGGTTAATTTTGCCTTAAATCATGTTCAAGATGCGGTTTACCTAGTTGATGCCCAGGGCCACTTTCTCTTTGTCAATGATGAAGCTGTTCGCGTGCATGGTTATAGCCGAGATGAGTTATTGCGTTTAAGGGTTATCGATGTTGATGCTGTGTATCGGACGGAAGAACAATGGGCAGCTCACTGGCAGGAGATGAAAAGTGTTCGGACGTTGGTGCTGCAAAGCCAGCATAAAACGAACGATGGAAAGAGTATTCCCGTTGAAATTACCGCTAACTATTTTGAGTATAGGAATCAGTCCTATATCTTGGGATTAGTGCGTGATATCAGCGAACGTGTTGCCATGCATCATGAACTGATGCGGCATCGAACTCATCTGGAGGAATTGGTTAAAGATAAAACTCAGGAATTGGCCACCACCAATCATAAATTAACCCGTCTATCACGTCTTCAACGTGCTATCAGTTTGAGTTCGCAAGCCTTGGTTCGTGCGACCTCAGAACAAGCCTACCGGCAGGAGATGTGTCAATTACTGGTGGATGTATGTGGATATAGGCTGGTATGGATAGGGCACGTCCTTGCTGATGCGGAAAATACGGTGCAGGTTAAGGCCAGTGCCGGCGAGGGTCTGGCTTGGCTGAGTGCTCAGGTGATCACGCAGCAGGAGGGAGCTTTGGGGCAGGGGCCGCACAGCCAGGCCCTGCGTTCAGGTAGGGTAGCCAACGTGGATCTAACCCATGAGCCAGCGCTTTGGGCACAACAGGCCAGATCGCAAGGCTGGAGGTCCTGCTTAGTTGTTCCCTTTCGCCTGGACGATGGCCAGGCGGGGTTATTTACGATGTATGCCGACGTTCATACCGATATGTGTGAGGATGAACTGCAGTTGGTGCAGGAAATGGTTCACGATTATGTTCAGGGGGTGGCGGTTCTGAAGTTGCGACGTCGTCATGGGGAGATCATGGATGAATTGGCTGAGCGAGTTAGGGATGAATCCCTGGCCCGACAACAGAACCAGTCTTTGGCTGAGAAGTTACAGTTGGTTCTGGATAGCTTCGAAGCAGGTATTTTTGTGTGGGATAAGGATCAGTGTCTAGCCTTTTGGAATCAGAATGTTTTAGGTCTATTCCCTTTAAGTGCTTATAGGATACATGCCGGGCTTTTGCGCGATGATTTTATGCAAGAACTACAGAGAAACGGAGAAAAATACGATACCACGCGTCCATGGGATGCATGGCAGCAACCTATACACGAGCGGGTACAAACACACCAGGGTTGGGAGCTTGAGTACACGCGACGCGTAGCTCAGGACGGTAGCCGCATTGTGGTCATTTCCAATATTACCGAGATCACCATGTTGCGCGATACGTTACAACGCAATCAGCGCATGGCTGACTTAGGTGGCATGGTGGCAGGGGTTGCGCATGATTTAAATACACCCATAGGCATAGCCCTTACCGCCAGCACCACCCTCGCTGAAGGGGTTCGCTGCATTGAAAAAGAAGCCATGAAAGGTGAGATGCGTAGATCTGCGCTGACTGCCTTTCTCGATCAGAGCCAATGGGCTAGCCGTCTCATCGAAAGTAACTTGAACCGTGCTATTGAGTTGATAACCAGTTTCAAACAGGTGGCTGTGGATGGCACCCAGGCACAACGGCGAAGATTTGGTCTTGGTGCCATGCTGCAAGAAGTCATGATCATGATGCAGCCCTTGCTGAAGCCGCAGGGACATCGTTGGTGGTTGGACAGGCATGCTGATGAGATCAATATGGATAGTTATCCAGGACCGCTGGGGCAGGTTATCACTAATTTGGTGCAGAACGCAGTGACTCATGCTTTTGTCGATCACCCTGGATTGTTAACCCTGAGAATTCGTGCCCGGGCCCCTGATCAGGTTGAGATCAGGGTCAGCGATAATGGTCGGGGGATTCCTCCTGAACACCTGCAGCGTATCTTTACGCCTTTTTTTACGACCCGACTGGGTCAGGGGGGTACAGGGCTGGGGCTGCATATGTCACACCGGATTGTAACCAGTGTTTTGCAAGGTAGTATTGAGGTCAACTCTGTGCAGGGTCAAGGTACTGAGTTTTGTATCGTGATTCCCTGTTCCCCACAGAGAAAACAGGAAACATCAGCATGATACTGGTGGTATTTCTGGGAGCCGTGGTGGGAGGTGTTTTGGGGTTGACCGGTGCAGGAGGTGGTATTCTGGCGGTTCCTGCCCTGGTGTTTGGATTAGGCTGGAGTGTCGCTCAGGCGGCGCCTACTGCCTTGTTGGCCGTGACTGCAGCTGCGCTTGTGGGTGCAACCGAAGGACACTGGCGCGGATTGGTGCGCTATCGTGCGGCCACGGTGATAGCCCTGGTGGGTGCAGGGGTGACTCCTGTGGGATTGCGAGTTGCCCAGATCCTGCCGGCGCGATGGTTGCTCATCATCTTTGCCCTCACGATGTTAGGAGTTGCCCTGCGTTTGCTGCATCCACAGGGTGGACGACCGACACAAGAGCCACAATGTCGCATCAATCCAGAGACCGGGCGACTGCACTGGACTTTTGCCTCCGCGTTTTGCCTGGCTGGTCTCGGCGCTTTGACAGGTTTTTTGACGGGACTGCTTGGAGTAGGTGGCGGGTTTGTCATCGTGCCAGCCCTGCGTCGATTAACCGATATATCCATGCACGGCATTATTGCTACCTCCCTGATGGTCATTACGCTGGTAGGGTCAGGAGCTGTTCTGGCCTCAGTTATTCATGGGCATTTATTACCTTTGCGTGTAGCTATGCCATTTTTGGCTGCAACGGCGGCGGGTATGTTGTTAGGTCGTTTAAGCGCCCACCGATTCTCTCATGAACATCTGCAACGATTATTTGCTGGCGTGCTGGTTATCGTGGCTGCCAGCATGTTGATAAAAGCTATCCTCATATAGTCTTAAGGACAGGGGTTGGGAATACGTGCATGGATGTGTTCAATGCCTTGGATAATAAGCTCCGGGCTGAGCTGAACATTGACACTGGTTAAGTTGATTTGAAGTTGTTCCAGCGTCGTCGCTCCGATGATATTGCTGGTTAGAAAGTCACGGCTATTGACCCAGGCGAGCGCCAGTTGTGAGGGATCCAGTCCATGATCAAGGGCAAGCTGAACATAAGCCGTGATGGCCTGTTCAGGAATTTCGCCCCGGTAGCGTGAAAAGCGTTCCCATAGTGTCATACGAGCGCCCGCAGGATGAGCGCCCCGCAAGTATTTACCGGACAGAGCCCCAAATGCCAGGGGAGAGTAAGCTAGCAAACCTACATGCTCTCGGATAGCCATTTAACTGAGGCCGATCTCGAAGCTGCGATTTAGCAGGTTATCAGTTTGTGCGTAAAACCCCGCCATTCTTGGCGAGGATATAAGCATGCCGTTGACTGCTTGTTTTTAGCTGCCTATAATAACAGTATCAAGAGGATTGATACGTTGGCAACCAAGACCCTAAAAGTTCGAGTGCGTGACAAACACGCCA
>JAJZHP010000099.1 GCA_021804355.1 Pseudomonadota bacterium
CTTTGTGCCAAACGTTGTACAGACTGATAGGCTTGCACAGCCTTGCGCTGATTTAACGAGGCATTCGTGGGAAGCGAAGACAGGGAGGCCACCGGTATCAGCATGGTTCCCGGTGATGTCGTGGACGCCGATGCAGGCGCAGCCTCATTCACAACACGCGGCGTAGCAGGTGTCGATTCCGGGTTATTCTGCCGTGAACTCGCTGCTGGCGAGGGCAGATAAGGGGCGTGGCCAAGTATGCGCATAGGAAGATGCATCGTTATAGTCTCTGCAGTATAGCAAACCTGCATCCCTTAGGGGATTCGTCTACGTGGATACGGTATAGGCCTGCACAAAGCTATCCGGCATACGTCGGACCTTGCCTGAAGACAGATCGACACAAACCCAGTGGGTACGGCCACGCAACACGGTGACACCATCGACTTCACGCACAAACTGGTAGGCTCGTCGTGTCGACAAACGGTTAGCTTCTATAATCCAGGTTGCCAATTGCAAGGTTTCACCCGCATGGGTAGGCGCCAGATAATCTATTTCATGGCGCCGCGCCACCATGCCACAGCCCAGACGTTCATAATCGGTCATGAAGAGGCCCATGGCTTGGGAATGATCCCAGGCCACTTCCTCCATCCAGCTTAAGTACACAACGTTGTTGGTATGTTGCATAGCATCCATATGATCTGGCAACACGTGCTTGTGCAGGATGTGGGGACGTGAAAAATCCCAAACTATCGTCATACAAAACCCTCATCGTCCTGGCATTTTTTTCCAGACATCATGGCGCAGATACACGGGTAGGGCTTCAGCCGCATCACGCGCCGCACCTTGTTCAGCCCAACCAGCCGCCAGGGCAGCCACGTCCTGAGCATCCGGCAAAGCCTGTTCATCGCTGCCCATACTATGAATAGCCAAGCGATCGCGATATACCCAGCCATTGCCCGCCACAAACCATGCACCCGCAGGCACCTCGACCTGCTCGGGGGCCAGTAAACGATCTTCGCTGACGCGCTGCATCTGGCCTTGCTCACAAACAAAGGCTGCCGCATAAACCTGGTCCATCCTGGCATCAAAAATACTCAATACTCGCGGCATCTGGCGGGTTCGCCAAACGCCCTGCGCCAGCACCTGCAACGAAGACACAGCGACTACCGGTTTGTCGAGTCCTAGGGCCAGACCCTGGACAGCAGCTGCACCTAATCGAACGCCTGAGAAAGCTCCCGGTCCCGCGCTGTAGGCCAACACATCCAGGGATGAGAGGCCCCAGCCTGCCTCATTCAACAGCGACTCCACCATGGGCAACAACAAGGCCGTCTGCTGCCGTGGAGCATGCACAAAGCGTGAGCAGACCAATCCATCCTGCCACAGGGCTACCGAACAGGCCTCAACAGCCGTCTCAAGTGCTAACAGACGCACACGGTTCCTCCTTCTTAAAGAAATCAACCACCTTGGCGCGATCATGGGTGCGCGCCATACGAGGCAATGCGGCAACAATGGAACGGCCATAGGCCTGGGTGTAAAGCCGAGGATCCGCGATCACCAATACACCCCGGTCACTTATCGAGCGTATCAACCGTCCTGCCCCTTGTTTTAAACTCATGATGGCCTGCGGCAACTGCAGCTCAAAGAATGCCGACCCGCCACGCTGCTGGATAACAGCCGTTCGAGCCTCCAATAAAGGATCACCCGGTGATGAAAAGGGTAGTTTATCGATAACAACCAAGGACAGAGCCTCACCCTGCACATCCACACCCTCCCAAAAACTTCCGGTCCCCAGCAATACCGCATTGCCCGCTTCGCGAAAGGCTTGCAGCAAACTGTGTCGTGGCTGGCTACCTTGCACCAACACGGGCCAGGGTAAATCATGCAGCATCTCAGCCGCCTGGCGCAAAGCCCGATGGCTGGTAAACAGTAAAAAGGCTCGTCCCTGACTGGCCGCTAACAAGACCCTTATTTCATCCACCAGCCGTAACAAATAATCATCCTGGCGGGGATCCGGCAAATTGCGGGGAGCATATAACAAACCTTGCTTTGCATAATCAAAAGGACTTTCGAACACTTCACCGTCAGCCGAAGACAGGCCTAGCTGGCGGGCAAAATAGCTGAAATCACCATCAACCGCCAACGTAGCCGAGGTCAGTATCCAGGCTGCCGGATGAGCGGCCATCATATCCTGAAAAGGTTGCTGCACATCCAGAGGCGTGACTCCTAATGACCAGCTTTGCTTAAAAGCCTCAAACCAATGCACCTCTTCCGTGACCTGTCGCGCATGATGGAGCTGGGTAAAGCCCTGGAGCAAACCTGCACTACGCTCAACCAGTTTTTCCAGCCCACGGCTACGTTCAGCCTGACTTTTGAGCAGTTCATGCAAGGTCTTCAGCGCCTGTTCCAAGTCCTGCATCGGCTGCTGAACGGCTTGATCTATGTCCATAAATTTACCGCGTCGTGGCGGCTCCCCCATGGCTTGGCGAACCATGGCGATTATCGGCTCAGGTGTATCCAGAACCTCCTTCATGGGCCCCATATCAGCCGCTGCCTGGGCCAACTCAGTACGCGCATCACGCACCAGATCCAAAATTTGACGCGAACTTATCATTTCGCCAAAAAACTGCGAAGCAACGTCAGGCAACTGATGTGCTTCATCGAAAATAATGACTTCAGCCTGCGGCAAAATCTCGGCAAAACCTTCATCCCGCATGACGGCATCGGCTAAAAATAAATGATGGTTGACGACTACGACCTGAGACTCCTGAGCACGTGCACGCGCTTTAGCTACAAAACAATTTTCATAATGCGCGCAAGCTGAACCCAGACAGCTTTCTGCTGTACTGGTGACCAAGGACCACACCGGGGCATCTTCAGCGACCTCTGCCAAGCTGTTGATATCGCCCTGATCAGTCGTTAGTGACCAGGCTTTAACCTTGTCCAGATCTTCAAAACCCATCTTTAATTGCCAGCGATACATATCAACGGTCTGTTCTAAACGGTACAGGCAAAGGTAGTTGTTACGCCCCTTGAGTAAAGCATGGGGTCTATGCCCTAAACCCGCCAGTAGCCGTGGCAGATCCTTCTTGAATAATTGATCCTGTAAATGCCGGCTCCCGGTAGAAATGATGACTTTGGCTCCACTTTGCAAAGCAGGAACCAGATAAGCAAAGGTTTTACCCGTCCCCGTACCTGCCTCCACCAACAAGATTTTGCGGGCAGCGATGGTCTCAGCAATGCGCTGACTCATTTGAATCTGTGCAGGCCGGACCACAAAACCTTCCTGCTGCTTGGCCAGATACCCCGCCTCACCTAGAATGTCTTCGATCCTTGCCACTATGTTCAACCTGCCTGTTTGGAGAGCTCTAGTCTAATGCAAAAAGCTTACACCAAGGCCGTTTCGTACCCATCTTCCTGCGATGGACTCATACTTGCTGCCGGACGTGGGCAACGAGTTGGCGGCGCTGACAAGGGACTCTTGAACTACCAAGACCGTCCACTCATCGCTACCATGGTAGAGCTGATACGTCCCTACTGCGCACGCGTCCTGATCAGTTGCCGGCCTGACCATGCCGAACACTATGCACCGTATGCTGATCTATTGATCCACGATAAGGCTCCCCTGGACTATGCCGGCCCCTTAGCAGGATTGTGTGCTGCTCAACCCTATCTGCACCGGGATTGCCTGCTGCTACCCTGTGACATGCCCAGACTACCTCCGGTGGCTTTATCCCTGCTGCTGGAAGCTGCCGCTGCCGATAGCGATATACCAGCCTGGGTCATCGATCATCGGGGTCAATGGCAACCCCTGGTCTGTTACTTACGCGCAACCTTATTATACCGTCTCCCTGAAATCTGGGATCGTGGGGAACGCTCACTGTTAGCCCTACTGCGTACGGCGGGAGCACGCCATGTACGCTGTGATCTTCCTGGGTTTGACAACCTCAATCACTTGAGCCCCCTAACATCGTCGGATGAAGATCTAGCGTAATCGTGACTTCTCAGCCCAGGCTGTGCATGTCACAATGTCCGCCACACCTAGAAGGCTTCATCGAACAGACCACAGGATATTTGCATGCGTGCCAGTCAATACCCCCTAGCTACCCTTCGTGACACTCCGGCTGATGCTGAAGTGATCAGCCACCAGCTCATGCTGCGCGCAGGCATGATACGTAAACTGGCTAGCGGGCTCTATAGCTGGTTACCCACCGGCTTAAGGGTATTACGTCAGGTCGAACGCATCGTCCGCGAGGAAATGGACCGCAGTGGCGCTCTGGAACTGCTGATGCCAGTCACCCAACCCGCCGAACTCTGGGAAGAATCAGGTCGATATCAAGATTATGGACCTGAGCTTCTACGCTTTCATGACCGGCATGCGCGCCCCTTTGTGCTGGGACCTACCCATGAAGAAGTGATCACCGATCTGATCCGCCGTGAACTGCAGTCCTATCGCCAGCTTCCCGTCAACTTTTATCAGATTCAAACCAAGTTTCGTGATGAAGTCAGACCTCGTTTCGGCGTGATGCGTTCGCGCGAATTCATCATGAAGGATGCTTATTCATTCCATGCCGATGAAGACTCCCTCAAAAACACCTACCACATCATGTACGACACCTACAGCCGGATATTCAAACGACTAAACCTGGATTTTCGGGCAGTACAAGCCGATACCGGGTCTATCGGAGGCGATGGTTCACACGAGTTCCATGTGCTGGCCGGTAGCGGTGAAGACCTGATTGCCTTTTCAGACACATCCGATTATGCCGCCAATATTGAAATGGCCGAAGCCTTAGCTCCTGTCGGGGATCGTCCTCAACCCAACCAGCCTTTGCAACTCATAGACACCGGAGCTGCCCACAGCATTGAAGATGTCTGTCAGCAACTGGGCTGCACCCCTGATCGTGTCCTCAAAACCCTGATCGTGCAAGGCAAGCCGGACGCCGAAGGACAACCCACCCTGGTGGTATTAGCCCTCAGGGGTGATCATAATTTGAATGAGATTAAAGCGGCCAAACTACCCGGTGTAGCCTCCCCCCTGACCTTGGCTTCAGATGCTGAGGTCGTTCAAGCTACCGGATGCCAACCTGGCAACCTGGGACCGGTCCATCCTGGGCTGCGCCTGTGGATAGACCGCGCGGCTGCTCATCTTGCTGATTTTGTATGTGGCGCTAACCGCGCTGGATTTCATCAAACCGGCGTTAACTGGATCAGGGATTTGCCCTTGGGTGAAGTTGCCGATCTGCGCGATGTTAAGGAGGGCGATCCATCCCCCGATGGTCAGGGACATCTGGTACTCAAGCGCGGCATTGAAGTAGGGCATATCTTTCAGTTAGGCAAAAAATACACGCAAGCCCTTAAAGCTGAGGTTTTAGGTGAGGATGGCCGCCCATTAACTTTGACCATGGGCTGTTATGGCATAGGCATTACCCGTGTGGTAGCGGCAGCCATTGAACAAAATTATGATGCACAGGGCATAATCTGGCCTGATGCACTGGCGCCTTTTCATATCGCCCTGATTCCCATGAACTGGGCCAAATCACCCCGGATCCAGGAAGCTGCGGAGAAACTCTACCAGGCCTTGCTGGCACAAGGTTACAGCGTTTTAATGGATGATCGCCATGAACGGCCTGGAGTTAAATTCGCTGATGCTGAATTACTGGGCATCCCCCACCGTCTGGTACTCGGAGAAAAAGGTCTGGACGCAGGCTATGTCGAATACAAGCGTCGACGCGATGGTGAAGAAGTGCATCTTCCCCTGGATCAACTGATGGAAGCCCTCAGTCAGCGTATATCGCTCATTCTTAACAAATAATGCTGGCAATCTCTGCCAGGGTTGCGTATAGTGCGCGTCCTGGCAGGTTACACCCTGCCCGCATCGTTCCTGACCCCCTTGGTGACCTAGTGTCACTGCATCGGTTGGCGACGATCACGACGCCAGCCGACCGACGACCGTTCGTCAGCTCGCATTCATCCTCAGTAATTCACGATCTCTTGCATCGTGTGGAGTGCATATGTCTTTTGAAGCCCTGGGTCTTGCCCCTGCTCTGCTCAAATCCTTGACAGACCAAGGTTACACCGACCCAACACCGGTACAAACTCAAGCTATCCCTGCCGCCTTGAAAGGCCAGGATCTGATTGTCTCTGCCCGTACCGGCAGCGGAAAAACTGCAGCTTTTCTATTACCTGCCCTGCAACGTTTCCAAGATCAACCTCGTACTGGCAAAGGCCCCCGCCTGCTGGTGCTGACCCCTACCCGTGAACTGGCCCGCCAAGTCACAACGGCTGCCCAGGCCTATGCTCGTCACCTGCCTGGATTTCGCACCGTCGCCATTCTGGGTGGCATACCCTACGGACAGCAACAACGCATGCTGGCTCGCCCCTTTGACATCATGGTGGCAACCCCCGGTCGTTTGCTCGACCTGTTAAGCCAGAATGGCATAGATTTAAGTGGCGTGCAGATGTTAGTCCTGGACGAAGCTGACCGCATGCTGGACATGGGCTTTATCGATGACGTCGATGCCATCGTGCAACACACCCCCTCTTCCCGTCAGACGCTGTTATTCTCTGCCACGGTAGAAGGTGACTTAGCCGGACTGGCGCAACGTATTCTTAAACAACCGCAGCATATCGAAGTTGACCAGATTCGTGAACAGCATGGCAATATCGCCGAACACATCTATTACTCCGATGATGTCAGCCATAAAAAAGCCCTGCTGACCAGCATCCTGGGTCGACAGGAAGTAGATCAGGCTATCGTATTTACGGCTACCAAGATGGATGCTGATTCACTGGCAACCGAACTGGAAGGCTGGGGCATCAGCTGTGCAGCCTTGCATGGAGATATGCGCCAAAGCGCTAGAAACCGCACCCTGGAACGAGTTCAGACCCGCAAAATCAAGGTACTGGTTGCCACAGATGTTGCTGCTCGTGGCTTGGATGTTCCTGGCATTTCGCACGTAGTCAACTTTGACCTGCCACGTGTGGTTGAAGACTATATTCACCGTATTGGCCGTACAGGTCGTGGTGGTCGCAGCGGTATCGCTATCAGCTTGGTAGGTGTGCGTGATCGTACCCTGCTGGCCCGTATCAGCCAGTACACGGGACACCGTATTGAGCCTCAAACCATTGCCGGCCTCGAACCCAAGGCTCGCGTCAGCGAACCGCGTTCAACCGGACGTCGCACGGAAGGTCGTGGCCGTCCTCAAGGTCAACGCCCTGGACAAGGCGAACACCGCAGCAATGACAGCCGCCGCGAACCCCGTGGTCAGGCTCCAGCCTACGGTGAGCGCCCTGCTTATGGCGAACGCCATGATCGCCCGCGTCAACGCCCTGCTGCGGCAGCCGCTGCTACCGGCACCACACACCGTCAACGTGCAACGACATCACCGGATGACCGCGGCAATAGCATCAATTACCAACCCACGTACGAGAAACGCGAACCACGCAGTCAACCCTATGAAAAGCGTGATCAACGTAGCCAGCCTTACGAAAAGCGTGATCAGCGTGCGCCGCGACCCCAGCATGCTTCATCAGGTTATGCTGGAAGTCCTACCGGGGCTCGTCCTGCCGGGGCTCGCCCTGCCGGTGGCCCTGGATCAGGTCCACGTCCCGCAGGACGTCGTCCGCAACGCGAAGCCTTTTACTCACGCATGGATATGAACGCACCCGCAACACCGCGTTACCGTGAAGAAGAAGACTTCAGCAAAAAGCCAAAGACCAGCACCACCAGCAAGATCACTTACGTGTCACGTTCACGCCTGATCAAGCCGGAAGCCTGAAACCACTTCCCCCTGGTAGTCAACGCTGCCAGGGGGATTTGCAAGCCAGTTTAACTTTGATAGAGTACGCGGCCTGGACGATTAGCTCAGCGGGAGAGCACTGCCTTCACACGGCAGGGGTCACAAGTTCGATCCTTGTATCGTCCACCAATTTAAGGGGCTCGGATAATCTCCGGGCCTTTTTTCTTGCCTGAACTCCCCGCGTAGCGGGCTACTTCGGCGGTCAGGTCCGAGACCAACCCGTTAGAGAAATTCAACGCGGCCCTGGCATGTAAAAAAACCGTGACCGACATCAGCGCATTCAGTCAATTAAACATGCGTTGCCTGGTGTCGAATGGGCTGAACCGCGAGGCGCAGACCCATCGTCTTGAGTATAGCTGTCAGACTGCGAATCTCCGGGTTGCCGTTGGCTGACAGCGTACGGTAGATATGCGTGCCGTTGAGCTGAGCCGTCTCGGCCACTTTCGCAACGCCACCGAACGCCTTGGTCATCTGGCGAAGCGCAATTAATAGTTCGCCCTGCTCACCATCCTCCAGGATGCTATTCAGCAGCTCAATCGCATAGGTCGGATCTTTGCGGAAGGCATCGGCCATCGCATCGTCATGTGCTCGATCTTTCATCGCCCTATCTCCTACTTCAAGTTACTGCGCTGCCAGTCTCTCCAGTATTCGCAAGCCTTCAATATGTCGGAGTCCTGCGAACGTTTGGTGCCCCCGCACAGCAACAAGACCACGGTTTGCGCGGCTTGCGCGTAATAGACGCGGTAGCCCGGACCTATGTCGATCCGAAGCTCCCAGACACCATCTCTACATGGCTTGTGGTCGCCGAAATTACCAAGTTCAACGCGATAAATGCGCCGATCGATGGCAATCTTTGCCATGCTATCTTTCAAACTGTCGCGCCAGTCCAAGAACACGTCGCGGTCATCGTTAGTGATGTAGTGCCTGATCTTAAACATATCACATATTCGCTTATAAGCGAATATGTGTCAAGCCCCCGGCGTCACCTTGTGAATTGTGGACGACTGATTACCCTTGGGACTGGCGCAAGACGCTACCTGATAAGGCCACACTCTTGAACTGCACCCTTGCTTAATTCAGCAGCATTTTCAATAACACGCCCTTTGGGGAGACCTCCTCCCATTTCCAAAGCCTTGCTCAAGCGCCCCTCCCAGTCTACTGCCGTTGTTGTTTTATCAGTTTGTGTTGATTGTTGGTTTTTTAAGCATTTACAAGCAATTATGAACACCTGTCCGCGCATTCCCCTTCTTTGGCGATACCAGCATTGCGCCAAGAGGGGGTCAAGCGGACGGTTTGGATTTTGACTTTGCTTTGGCCTTGCGTGTGTGTTCTCATGTTTTCCATACTTGCGCCTTAACGAATGGTGGTAGTCCATCAC
>JAJZHP010000100.1 GCA_021804355.1 Pseudomonadota bacterium
CGCCCGGCGGGATTCGAACCCACGACCCCTGGCTTCGGAGGCCAGTACTCTATCCAGCTGAGCTACGGGCGCTGGAGGGAGCCGTATGTTATCTTTTTTGCAGTTCACCGTCCATCAAGTTACATGCGTCCAGTCAGCTGACTACTCCCTACATGCATTTTTCAAATGCTATCGCCTTGCACCACCCAATTACTAGCCTGCATGAAGCAATCTACCCTTCACGACACAACATGACTTGCGCGCCACTTTAAGTGGCGCGATAATGGGTTTCGCGCCATATAAAAGCCTATTTGACGTGAAAACCATTATCGCGCCACCACGAGACTCTGATGCCAAAGCTGATTCCGGAAGATGAACTGGATGCTATTCTGCAGGTCATCACAGACCATCCTCAGGGTGCATCCATTGAAGAGCTTGAAGGGGCTCTGGTCCTAAATTTGCCTCGCCGGACCCTGCAACGGCGCCTCGCCCAGCTGGTGGAACGGGGAAAGATTGAGGTCACCGGACGCAGCCGTGGGAGTCGCTACCGGCTCTTACTCGCTGTAAACACATCCGCTGCTCCAGTGACAGCACAGGTGACACCCTATGAGACCTACATCCCTATTAGTGCAGAGGCCGAAGCCATCCGGCAGGCTGTACGCAAACCCATGCAGGAGCGCCGGCCGGTCGGCTATAACCGTAACTTTCTTGATACCTACCGACCCAACCAGACCTTTTACCTGTCGCCGGAAACACGCCAGCACTTGTCAGAAATAGGTCGCTCCGCTGGCGGGGAACGCCCGGCCGGCACCTTTGTGCGGCAGATATTCAATCGCCTGCTGATTGACCTGTCCTGGAACTCATCCCGCCTCGAAGGCAACACCTACTCCTTGCTGGAAACGGAGCGCCTGCTTAATCTGGGCGAGGCTGCTGACGGCAAGGATGCGCTGGAAGCCCAGATGATCCTCAATCACAAGTCGGCTATCGAGTTTCTGGTGGAGTCCGCCGAGGACGTCGGCTTCAACCGCTACAGCATTCTCAACCTGCATGCCCTGCTATCAGATAACCTGCTCGCGGATCCGCAGGCCTGCGGACGCTTGCGCTTCATCGCTGTCCAAATCACCACGACAGTATACCATCCGCTGGAAATACCACAGCTTATCGACGAATGCTTCCAGCAGATTCTCGACACCGCCGCCGCCATTCGTGACCCCTTCGAGCAGGCATTTTTTGTCATGGTCCACCTACCCTACCTGCAGCCCTTCGAGGACGTCAACAAACGCGTATCGCGCTTGGCGATCAACGTGCCCCTGATCCGTGAAAACCTGTGCCCACTGTCATTCGTGGACGTGCCCGAACGCGCCTATGTCGACGGCTTCCTCGCTGTTTATGAGTTAAACCGCATTGAACTGCTGCGCGATGTATTTATATGGGCCTATGAGCGTTCCTGTGCACGCCATTCAGCAGTCATGAAAAGTCTAGGCGCGCCAGACCCCTTCCGTTTGCGCTACCGGACCTTGGTGTCCGAGACCGTCGTGACCATTGTTAGGGCAAAGATGAACAAGCAGGCAGCCACGGCCTATATCAGAGAACGCGCAAAGGCGAACATTTCTGATGCTGACGCCGCACGCTTTCTTGAGGTCGCCGAAACCGAGCTCATGAGCCTACATGAAGGCAATATTGCTCGCTACCGGCTGCGGCCAGCGGAATTTATGACATGGCAAGCAGTATGGTGACCTGCTGACGTTCAATACACAAATATTTTAGCCGCCACTACCGCATTTAACTCCATCGGCCATCGCCATAGGCAATGAAACCAAGGGGCCTCTTGCATTTAGGTTGAAATAATTCGCTTTTGCACAAAACCAGCATGCTCTACGGAGAAGAGGTTGGCTTACTCAAGCGTACAGAGCCCTGATGACCGCATTTCAATGCTTTCCTTAAATTCTGATGATATCCTTCTCCCCTACCCCATTTTCTAGGCATGATGAGATCGCTTTCATTGACGGTCTTTCAATCTTTCCGGTTATACTCTGTTCGTTATTTTTGAACTGGCGCCGAGAGGAAATTATGGTCAAGACATTTGCGATGCTTGCGGTTTTGCTGGGCTGTAGTTCAGCCTGGGCAACGGATGAAGGGACAGATAAAGATACGTTGGCCGAACGTATTGCACCGGTAGGTCAGGTATGTATCGAAGGCAAACCTTGCGCAGCTGCGACAGCGGCCGCTGCTGTTACCGCCCCTGCTGCCTCTGCCTCTACCGCGACCCGTACGCCTGAACAGCTGGTTCAACAAGTTTGTTCCGGATGTCATGGATCAGGGGTCATGGGCGCCCCTAAGATTGGCGACAAGGCTGATTGGGCTCCTCGTATCGCCAAGGGCATGGATACCTTGCTGAACCATGCGCTGAATGGCTTTAACAACAAAATGCCTCCACGCGGTACCTGTACCACCTGTACCGATGATGAGATCAAAGCCGCCATTCAATACATGACGGACAAGAGTCGCTAATCATCCCCCAACAGCTGGCGCAACCCATCCAGATGCGCGCGCGCCAGCTGTTTTTTCTCTTCCGGACTGCGTTCCGGACCGCGACCTTCCCAATCCAGATCCTCGATAGGCAATTCATCCAGAAACCTCGATGGTGTGGTCGGCTTATTGGCACCTGCGGATTTGCGCGACTGGGCATATGTCAGAGTCAAGGTCTCACGCGCTCGTGTGATACCCACATACATCAGACGTCGTTCCTCTTCGATGGTATTAGCTTCGATGCTGTTGCGATGGGGCAGCAGATCCTCTTCCAAACCCATGATATAAACATGCGGATATTCTAGTCCCTTGGCTGCATGCAAGGTCATCAACTGAACTCGATCAGCATCATCTTCCTGTTCCTGATTTTCGAGAAGATCACGCAATACCATACGCCGTATGACCATCTCCAGCCGCTTGTCCTCCTCAGCCTCAGCACGTTCCTGGACCGATAACAGGGAAGCAAGAAACTGCTGTACGTTCTCCAGACGACGTTCCGCCTGCGTTGGTGTCGGGCTAGATTGACTCAACCAGGATTCATAGTCGATATCTATCAGCATCTGCCGAATCGCCTGTACGTCATTAGATTCCAGAATTTCACGAGCCGTCTGCATCAACCAACCATGAAACTCATGCACGGCATTGAGCTGACGACCACTTAAATGCGATGACAACCCCATTTCATCACAGGCGGCCAGCATAGAGACACCGCGATGCTGAGCATAACTCCCGAGCTTTTCCAAGGTCGATGGCCCTATATCGCGACGCGGCGTATTCACCACCCTTAAAAAAGCATTATCATCGTCAGGATTAATGATCAATCGCAGATAGGCCATGATGTCCTTGATTTCATTGCGTGAAAAAAAGGACGTTCCCCCAGAGACCCGATAAGGAATCTGTAATTTTTGTAGCTCAATCTCAAGCACTCGTGATTGAAAGTTTCCACGATATAACACAGCAAAATCTTTGAAGCCTGCACGATGCAACATTTTGCCATTGAGAATTTCCAGGGCGATACGTTCAGCTTCAGCCTGCTCCGTCCGGCATGCCAGCACACGTATCCGATCGCCTATGCCATGCTCACTCCATAATCTTTTTTCAAATACATGAGGGTTATTGGCAATAACATGATTAGCAGAGCGCAGAATCCGTGACGTTGATCGGTAGTTCTGTTCCAGTTTGACGACTTTGATACGAGGAAAATCCTCCAGGAGTTGCGCCATATTTTCAGGACGAGCGCCTCGCCAGGCATAGATACTCTGATCGTCGTCACCTACAGCCGTAAAATTGGCCTGCAGTCCCACCAGCAAGCGCACCATCTCATACTGTGTCATGTTGGTATCCTGATACTCATCAACCAACAGGTAACGCACCCGCTGCTGCCAGCGTTCACGAACTTCGTCATGATCACGAAGCAACAACGTTGGCCGCAAAATAAGATCATCAAAATCCACCGCATTATAGGCGCGCATATGCCGATCGTATTCAACATAGACCTGGGCAGCCAGGGCCTCTTCCTGAGTCTGTGCAGCAGCCACCGCTTCTTCGGGTCGTAATAAGCTATTTTTAAACTCTGAAATCTGGTAACGCACTTGATCGATACGATCCACGGCCGAGGCCAGCTCACGCTGCATCAGTTCCGCTAATAAACTACGGGTGTCTTCCCCATCGAATATGGAGAAATTGGCTTTAAGGCCCGCAGCTACGAGTTCCTTGCGAAGAAACTCCAGACCCAGGGCATGAAATGTCGAGACCGTCAGCCCTCGGGCATCTTGCCCTTTAAGCAAACGCCCTACGCGCTCACGCATTTCACGAGCAGCTTTATTGGTAAAGGTAACAGCTACAATACGTGACGCTGGAATACCACATGTACCTGCCAGATAAGCGATTTTTTGCGTAATGACAGAGGTTTTACCCGACCCGGCACCCGCTAACACCAAAACTGGACCAGAAATGGCTTTTACGGCTTCAAGCTGACGAGGGTTCAGGGATTGCATGACAAGATGTTCGCGACTACGGGATAATAGTCTAGCAATTCATCTTCAAGTTCGTCAGACTTGATTTTTTCCTGGGGGAGATACTTTGAGCATGGATCGGAAACGCACTATCCGGAGAGTAACCCTCGTTGTCGCCACGCTAGGTATGCTGGCCGGGCTTTATACCGCCGTGTTGGGCTGGTGGCTACCGCGCCAGCTGCAACAGCAACTTCCCCTACAAATTGAAAAAAACCTTCACCTGCAAGCTTCGGTTCAAGGCATTAAAATTCATCCTTGGTCGCTGCAATTTGAACTCAATGGCCTGGAACTGGCGCAGCAGCATCATACCCTGCTGTCCTTGGGCCATCTACAGGTAGGCCTCCAGCTTGCGTCATCGCTATGGCACCGGGGACTGTCCCTGGGAACCATTACCCTAGATCAGCTGCATGTACATGCCAGTCTGGATGAGCAGGGACATCTGAATCTGCTGGCCCTGATACCTCCTAGCTCACCGACGGCACCCCCTACCCGCCCGACATCGCATCCCTTCTACTGGAGTGTGCAACAACTCGACCTCAATCAGGGAGAAATTGATGTCCTTGACCAGGAAGTGCATCCTGCGCTGGCCAGCGAAGTTCATCCCCTCAACATCCATTTGCGCAATTTAAGTGCCCTGCCTGATCGCGAGGGCAGCATGCATGTCTTTGCTGAACTCGGCGATGGTACACATCTGCATCTTCAGGGCATGATGGCATCCTCTCCTTTTCAGGCAACCGGACGCCTAGCAATAAGCCACCTACCCCTGCAAAGCTGGAGCCCATTACTGCATACACTACCCGTGACCATCCGTCGTGGCTTGGTGCAGGCACAGGTAGATTTCAACATTCAGGCAGGGAAAGCTCCCGCGCAGATTTCTCTAAGTCATGGGGAAATCCAAATCGACAATCTGGACGTACAAACGCCCAGCCACCCTGGTCCTCAACTCACGCTGCAACAACTGGCTGTGCACGACATCAGCCTCAACTTGTCGCAACATCATGCCCAGGTAGGCTCTGTGCTTTTAAATCAGGGACATCTGGAGATCCTCCGCAACGCGCAAGGGCAATGGCTGGGTCTTCCCTCCTCACCATCAACACCCACGAAATCGACAGCCGCTGCATCATCGCCTGCAACGACGACACCCTGGACATGGCAAGTTGGCAGTCTCGACCTCAATAACTGGCAAATTGGTGTGCATGATGCCAGCCTGGGCTCACCCATGGCTATGCATGTGCAAAATCTCGCTTTGACGACGGGTACTTTAAGCCAGAACCTGTCTCAACCGATTTCAGTTACCATGATGGGCAACTGGGTACCCCAAGGCGCCTGGAAAGTGCAAAGTCAGGTTACCCCCTCTCCCCTGCACGTTGAAGCCGATCTTAACGCGGCCAATGTAAGCCTCTTACCCCTGCAACCCTTATTGACACATCTTAGCTACATCAGTCTGCGTCAGGGGAGTTTCAGCAGCCAAGGACATCTCCATCTACAACCAGCCAGCTCGCCCAGCCTGAGTTATTTGGGTCAAATGTCATTGGATCATTTAAGCCTGGATGACACGCGAGACCAATCGCCGTTGCTGAGTTGGGCCCATCTCGACCTGGCCAAACTCATTTATCAGAAAACCCCTGACCGCTTAACGATACCGCGCATAGCTCTTCAGGATCCCTATGCCCGCATTGGCATCAACCATCAGCGCATCATTAATCTATCGACACTGCTACGCCCTGCCCCCGCCTCGTCTTCCAAAATATCAGGTTCCACGGCGACCCAAGCTCCAGCCCACCCCCTCCCTATTCATATTGGAGAAGTGGATGTTTATAACGGAGCCATGGCCTTTTCAGACCTGAGCCTGCAAATGCCCTTTTCAGCGGGTATCAATCAGCTGCAAGGCAAGGCACTTAACCTGGATAGCCGACAGAACCAACTTGCTCAGGTGCAACTCGACGGCCGGCTTAATCACTATGGCAAAGTAAATATCCAGGGCACGCTCAACCCCCTGGCTAAAGATCTTTTTCTGAACCTGGGCATGGGTTTTCATGACGTTGAGCTGACATCACTGACCCCTTATGCCGCCCAATTTGCCGGATACCGTATCAATCAAGGCAAGCTCGATATGGACTTGCATTACCATGTTGAGCACCAACAGCTTGAAGCCGAGAACAAGGTCACGCTTGATCAGATCCAACTAGGCCAATCCGTCAGCTCACCTGATGCCATTCATCTGCCGCTCAAGCTGGCGCTAGCTTTGCTCAAGGATGCTAACGGCAATATCGACATCGACCTGCCCATCACAGGCAGTCTGGATAACCCGGATTTTCGCTATGGGCGGGTACTTTGGTCTGCCGTTGTCAATCTTTTCAAGAAAGTAGCTCTCTCTCCCTTCCATGCTTTGGCCCACCTGATAGGAGGGCTGGATGAATCTGCGATCAAGCAAGTGAGCTTTGCAGCAGGCTCAGCAGAGCTTGATGCCTCAGCGCAGAAAAACATGGCAGCACTCAGCCAGGCACTGGCCAAGCGACCCTCGCTGTTACTTCGTATCCATACCATGACCGACCACCAAGCCGACACCTATGGTCTTAAGACCCAGACCTTTAATGCCGAACTTGCCCAGCGTATGCAACCTGCAAACAACCCGGAAACCATCATGGAGTCCTGGTTACGGAGCAGCCCGGGCGGTGCAGTTCAGCTTAAAAAGCTGCATGAACTTGCCATGGTCCCGGACCCCAACAGCCATGCACAACAACCGCCCTTGATACTTAACCATCAGGACTATGCCCAACGCCTGCGGGATGCACTTATTCAGCAAACCCCGCTGGGGGCTGGAGCACTCCGCGCCTTGGCGCAGGCTCGTTCCGAAGCGATCAAATCTGCCATCATCGGACAGGGGCAAGTGGCTGATAACCGCTTATTCATGGTGGACCCGGCTGCAACCCAGGCGATACAGGGACAGATTCAGGTACCGCTAGAGCTTGATGCTCCTTGAGCGCCTCCATGTAAGGGAGCACGTAGGGGTAACAGCAGCCTGAACTCAGTCCCCTGACCCAGGACTGAGCTCACGCTGATACTGCCGCCCAGCAACTCAGTAACAATAGTGTGTACGTTGCTCAATCCAAGACCCGTGCCACCCCGCCCCATTCGTGTGGTAAAAAAAGGATCAAAAATTTTCTGCAGATTTTCAGGAGGGATACCCTTACCATCGTCAGAAAATCTGATTTCAACACCACCATTGAGCGCGTGAGCCATGAGCTGCATACGGCCATGCCACTTGTCTTCAAAAGCATGCATGATGGCATTGGACACGAGATTGGTAATCACCTGACCTAGAGGCCCAGGATAGCTATCCATATGCATATCACCAGCGATATCCAGTGTTAACTGATGCCCCTGAGGCTTGAGCAGTGGCATGATCGTGGTTGACACGATAGTTTGTAACATAACATCCAGATCAAAGGTCCGGCGTTGCGCGCTGGCTTGATCAACAGCAACCTGTTTGAACCCCGAAATCAAATCAATAGCTCGATGCAGATTGTTTTCAATCAACTGACTGGCTAATTTGCTATTGGTTAAAAACACACTCAGCACCGAACGGCGCATCTCTCCACTTTGCGCTTCCTCATCAAGACGACGGACAGACTCAGCTAACGTAGTACTTGCCGTTAAAGCAATCCCGATCGGTGTATTCATATCATGCGCAACGCCGGCCACAATCTTCCCCAAAGCCGCCAAACGTTCATTTCGTTGCAAGGTCTCCCGCATACTGCTGATTTCAGTGATGTTGCTGATCAGCATAATATGGCTACCGTCCTTGGCCTGTTGGCGGGTGTATTCCAGGGTTTGACCGGTGGCGGTATGCAACTCTTCGTGCGAGGGCTGTTCCCACTCACTCCATAGTTTCGGCCCCTCAAAAAACTCAGCGTTGGCACGTAACAGATCGATAAAGGCGTCTCGACTCATACCTTCAGTAAGATGAGCCGAGGTCAGGGGGAAAAAATCTTTGACGTTCTGATTCCAGCGAATGAGACGTTGACGGCTATCCCACACCAGGATGACACTCGTCATGGAATCCAGAATTAACTGTAACAAATCAGCCAGAGATTGTGTCCTTTTATGCGCCACAACCTCCTCTTCAGCTCTTTTGGCCAACTCTTCCATGGTCTCTGAATGACGCTGACGAAGTCGCAAACCTGCTATGCCGTAGGCAAAATCTGATATCAATTCCTGCAAGAGCTCAATTTCCTCAGAGCTGAAGGCATAAGGTTGACCGGCATAGGCTTGACCGGCATAGATCGAAAACAAACCTTGTTGACCATCATCCAGACGAAAAGGGATAGCAATACTGGCATGAAAACCATGTGCCTCTGCTGCTTGTTGCCAGGGTGAAAAGCCGGCATCATTCTTTATGTCCGTCATCACCACCGGTTGACCACTACGCAACGATTGGCCAGCTGGCCCTGATCCCCACCTTCCTTCGCTGCGGGTGATACGTAAATTATCCAGATAGTCCAGCCCCTCGCCTGCCCAGGCCTGAGGACGCACGGTCTGATCTTCGTCGTCCTGCACATACCCCACCCAAGCCATACGGTGCCCGCACTCTT
>JAJZHP010000101.1 GCA_021804355.1 Pseudomonadota bacterium
CCGATCTTGAGCTATCTAACGCGGAGTTGGCACCATCAAAGAAAAATCGTATCTGGCGATAAGTTCCCGCAGGCAACGACAGCCCTTGAAACAATTGTGCTAAAGTTCCGCCTGAACTCGTGCTCAAGGCACCGTTATTCAAGGCAGCCAGGTCTATCGTGACTGGAGCCGGTAAAGCAAAGCTGACCCAACTGGCATCTTGAGGACTCCAGATGGCATTAGGGTTCGTATGGAACGCGATACGGTTTAGTGTTACCCATACGTGGCTGTAGGCACCTGGTCCATCGGTCAGAGCCACATTGGCATTACCGGCGGCAGAAGTGCTACTGGTACTGCCTCCTCCACCACAGGCGGCCAACCCTAAAAACAAACCAAAACCTATACTTTTTTGCCAAAATGCACGCATAAATCACCCCTTGCTCACGTTGATCTCTCCGTCTCAATGACGGCCTCAACAGAGATAACGTTAATTTCCACAAAGGTTGACTGATATCAATAAAAATCCGGGGCCTGGATTTCTAAGCCCCGGATTAGACCTCAGAACGAATAAATGGCATCAAGACCAGCAAAATTTTGCGTATCTTTCATACCACTCCCTGAATCAAACGTTGTGGGTGTCTTATCCTGACGTAATTCACCACGCAACTGTAGGTTTTTTAAAGGGTCATAAGCCACGGACAACGTTGTAGACTTGGTATGTCCATTGCCCAGACCAAGTCGGTAACCATTCTGATCATTGAAGTCTTCGTACCGCAGACTTGCCGCCCACTGCGTAGTGAAATGGTAAGTTGCATAGCCTGCGACATCACTCCATTGAGCATCTTGTCCATTAGTAAAAGCATGATCCTGGCGGGCGCTATCAGCACTCAGCTTGACGCTAAACTGCTGATTGATGGCAACATTTATCACCGTATCAGCCACGCTCCGTCTTGCAGGGGATGCAGAGGTTGCCCCCATGCCATCCTGACTCGGCACATAATCACCGCTATAATAACTAGCTCTCCAGGAGACTGGTGAGCAGGGCAGCCACGTCAAACCCACTTCCGTGGTTTTAGACACGGCATTGGCCTGCTGCTGATTCCAGCCATTATTACTGCCGAGATACAGTGATAAGGTTGATAGCGGCTGCACAACCAGGCGAACACCGGTCAGTGTCAGGGGTGTCGCATGAAAAAAGGCTATGGAATGGGAGATATTAGCATTCTGGGTTGCATCAATGGATTCCGCATCATTGAGGCTAATGAATTTACCCGCCATAACCGTCCAGATACCTTGACGATACTGGCCATAGGCCTGGGTTAGGTCAAAACCGTTTTTATTATTCGTGTAAGGAGCCGCGTGGATATCATCAGCATTACTGCCACTCACTATATTAAGCAGTCCACCTACGCCTTCCACAGGCAGTTTGGATACTGAAATAGCCGCCTGCTGAATATCAAATGTCGATGCTGAACCACTGTTAAAGGCATCCAGAGGAGCAGGTTTATTAACATCATAGTGGGTATAACTGCTCTGAATGTAACCACTGGCATCTATCCCTGAGGCTGCCAGCATAGAACTTAAGTCATTCCCTTGTGCAAATACGCCGGAACTCCCTATCAATAATGCCATAGCCAGGTTAAGTCGCTTCAGATTCATGAAAGTCATCCTTATGGGTCTAGTCAACATCAGGGTCAAAAGACTTAAGCATGTCTCCTGACCCCCATGGGCGCCTTTGACTGTCATGAAAATGAAACAATCATAGGCCCCAGCATAATACCCGGAACAGACCA
This sequence comes from Pseudomonadota bacterium, assembly GCA_021804355.1. Taxonomy (GTDB): domain Bacteria; phylum Pseudomonadota; class Gammaproteobacteria; order Pseudomonadales; family Moraxellaceae; genus JABEVH01. The sequence continues at coordinate 1,773 of JAJZHP010000101.1, forward strand.
TATTTCAAGGCTTTATGCACTAAAAAGAAGCACAACTTGCTCTGCTCAGGACACTAAGCGTCAACCACGGCCAGCAAAGGCATGATCATCGATGCCGGCACGCCTACTTTGCTCGCCATATGATCGACCAGATCATCCTGAATAGATGCCAAGGCTTCGGTATAGTTGTGATTCAACTCCTCAACCTCATGCTGCATCGTTGGATCAAGTTCATGCCTCAGTTGTGATTGGAGTATCTGTTCCAGCGCAAGGTTACTGATTGGTACAGCCAATGCGGGAGTGACTGAACCCAATTGCGAAACTTCGAGGCCACTTGCGTCACCCAAGTTTTGCAGATAGTGCTTATGCAAAAGCTGCAGGTTATAGCGTGCATCATCAATCATGCTACTAACACGAAAACGCTCCAGCGAGGTCAAGGGAACCCCACGAACCGCTCCCAGCTGATCCAGAAAACGGGTCATGGGTGGCGGCGGTGCTACAACCTGATTCGAATGCCGGCCCCACCCCATCCACGAACACCCAGATAACCCTAAAACTAAAAGCATACCTAGAACAACACAGCGCACCTTCATACCCTCAGAACTTTCTATTCGCCCACTATGCTAACCGAAATAGGCTCATTCCTGTTAGAGCCTGGCTGCCAGTTCTGCACCTTCACGAATGGCTCGACGCGCATCAAGCTCACCCGCCAGTTTAGCTCCTCCGATGACATGCCAGTGTTCCTTGGCTTGGTCTGTATCCGGCTGCAGAGCCACAACTGATTCCTGTCCTGTACATAAAATAATAGTATCCACGTCCAACACATGGTCCATTTTTTCAGAACGATAGTGCAAACCAGCATCATCAATGTGCAGGTACTCTACACCTGCCAACATCTTGACTTTGTATTGCAATAAACTAAGCCGATGTGCCCACCCCGTCGTTTTGCCAGGGCCTGCTCCCATCCTTCCTGGCCGCCGTTGCAGTAGTGTTACTTCCCGTTTAATGACAGGTGCCACAGGAGCTACCAGCCCACCTGCCTCTTTAACAGCCAGATCCACACCCCACTGTTGACACCAGTGTTCTACGCTCTGATCATGTTCATGTAATAAGAACTCGCACATATCAACGCCAATACCTCCAGCGCCCATAACAGCCACCCGGCGCCCGGGAACTTTCTCACCGCGCAGAACTTCCGCATAATGCATGACCTTGCCATGATCCACACCTGGTAAGGCAGGTAGGCGTGGACGCACCCCCGTAGCTATAATCACTTCGTCAAATGATTTCAGTTCTTCATGGGTCACTGCATGTTCCAGGCGCAGGTCCACACCCGTGGTTTTAAGGTGTTCCCGGAAGTAACGGATGGTTTCTTTGAATTCTTCTTTGCCTGGAACGGCCATCGCCATGGTGAATTGACCACCAACGTCGTCCCTCGCCTCAAACAAAGTGACGAGATGCCCTCGTTCAGCGGCTACGGTGGCCGCTGACATACCTGCCATACCCGCCCCTACCACGGCTATACGTTTGGGTTGCCTGGTCTTTACATAGACCAGTTCAGTTTCAAAAGCAGCCCGAGGATTGACCAGACAGGTAGCACGCTTGCCCGAAAAGGTCTGATCCAAACACCCTTGATTACATGCTATACAGGTATTGATACGTTCTGGATGACCCTCTGCCACCTTGTTCACAAAATAGGCATCCGCCAGCAAAGGGCGAGCCATGGATACTAAATCTGCATCACCACTGGCCAGGATAGCCTCCGCATCCTCTGGCGTATTAATGCGATTGGAAGCCATGACGGGAATGCTCAACTCCTTACGCATCGATGCGGTAACTTGACGAAATGCCGCACGAGGAACTGAAGTGACTATGGTAGGAACCCTCGCCTCATGCCAGCCTATACCTGTATTTAATAAGGTAATACCTGCCTGCTCCAAGGCCTTGGCAATGGTGACTATCTCATCCCAGGTATTTCCTCCTTCGACCAAGTCAATCAACGACAATCTGTAGGCTATGATAAATTTGGGACCTACCTTTTCTCTTATGCGTTTGACGACTTCTACAGGGAACCGCATACGATTTTCAACCGCCCCACCCCAACGATCCGTACGCTGATTAACACGCTTACATATAAACTGATTCAGCAAATAACCCTCTGAACCCATGATCTCGACCCCATCATAGCCGGCGAGTTGAGCCAGGCGTGCGCAACGGCCATAGTCTGCAATGGTGGACACGATTTCCTTGTCACGCATGGCTCTGGGCTTGAACTTGGAAATAGGCGATTTGGTTGCACCTGATGAAACGACAAAGGGGTGGTAGCCATAGCGACCTGCATGCAAAATCTGCATGAGAATCTTGCCGCCCTCTTTGTGAACCGCATGCGTCACACGTCGGTGATTGATCACATCACCGTATCGGTTCATGGTGCCACCCAGGGGCAGTAACCATCCCTGGCGGTTAGGAGCAATACCTCCGGTGATGATCAGACCAACGCCACCTCGCGCACGTTCAGCAAAATAAGCTGCGAGTTTGCCATAATTATAAAACCTGTCCTCCAGACCTGTATGCATGGATCCCATGACCACACGATTACGTAATTGGGTAAATCCAAGATCTAGGGGTTGTAGTAAGTGATCGTAGTGCTCAGTCATCAAAGATTCCTCTGGCCAAGAAGGAAATATCGGTTAATATTAACGCTGTTAAGATACAGCGGAAAATAGGTATGTCAACCCCCCGACGTAGCTACCACCATGGTGACCTACGTGCCAGTCTTGTTGAGGCAGCGCTTGCCATCATTAAACAACACGGCATGGATGCTTTAAGTTTGCGTCGCTTGGCAGAGCATGTCGGGGTATCCGCAACGGCTATTTATCATCATTTTCAGGACAAGCAAGCCCTCTTGGGAGCCCTCAGCCTACTTGGCTTGCAACGGTTTGAACATGAAGTTTACGCCAGGTTAGAGCTTGATGATTCAGGGTGGCAAACGCGTTACCGTAATTTTGTCCATGCTTACCTGAATTTTGCGGCCGAAGAACCCGAACTTTATGAGTTAATGTTCGGTCGAAGCCTCTGGAAGCAACCCGGTGATGACGAATATCGACAGGCAGCTCGACAGGCTTTCCGGCGCTATAGCGAAGTCTTGGCACAGACCTTCCCAGACACTGAACAGCCTCTTCGTTTAGCCCAAATGGGCTGGGCCACCCTGCATGGTTTAGTACGCATGCTTAACGATGGCTTGGCTTTTCGAGCCGAAGATATCAATCATATCGCTGACTTTGCCGTCGACTGGCTGGTTCGACGTCGCTGATGAATCATCCAAGGAACCAAGCCTACCACGATACCTCCCAAACCTATGGCATTGGTCACCGCATCAAACGTAGGGACACTCTCCACGGCAATGAACACTAAAAACAACCCACTGAGCAGCGGCCAAAACAATAAATCGAAAAACTTCGCCAACGATTGTGTAGCCTCGACACGAAAACGCCAGACACACGCAAATGCTGTCAGGCTGTAATAAAAACAAACCTGAAACCCTATGGCGTTCACAGAATCAGCAATGACCAGTTTGACCGTTGGAAAAAAAGAGGCTCCCAGCAGGAAAATCAAACCTAGACCCACGATCAACAGGGTAGCAGCCCAGGGGGTCTGCCAGGAGGCATGCAATTGGGCATAACGCGGGGGCAGTACCCCTGAACGACTCTTGGCGTAAAGGGTACGGGTGAACTGGAGTATAGACGTTTCCAGATTCCCCACGGTACTGAGGGTGACCGCAATCAAAGCTATATAAGACCAGGGGTGAGGAAAGACTCGGCTGGCTATCACATAAATGACGTTAGTACCTGCATGGGCTAACTCCTCATCAGATAACACATGCAAGGCTGTTGCGGCAAATGACACATACAGCAACATAGTAATGGCCATCGCTCCATACAGAGCTTTTCTTGCCGAGGTTTCAGCTGACTGTGTTTCTTCATTTAAGTTAAGCGTGACATCCCAGCCCCAGAAAAAAAACAGTGAAATCAGGGCTCCTGCCACAAAAAGTTTGGGGGTGAATGCTTTAACACTCAATGAAGACACATCCAGCATATGGGCCGGATGCACGGTTGGAGACAGCCAGGCGGCTAGCATGATGGCTCCCAGCGATCCTACTTCAATAACGGTAAATACTATCTGTGTATAACTGGTGGCTTTAATACCCTTAATGACAATGATCCCTACTAACACCAGCCAAGCTGCAGCTAAACCACTGACCCAGCCAGGACTATCCAGGTACTGTGGCGCCACCAGCGCCAAGGTTGCGGTAGCGGCAGGCATGGATCCTGATACCATAAATACTGAAGATGCCACCAACAGTGACCAACCGCACAAGAAACCTAGTAGAGGATGAAAAATCTCACCTACCCACGTGAATGATGCACCTGCACTGGCATTAATGCGCGTTAAATGGATAAACGCCAGCGTTACCCCAAACATGATCAGACCGCTGTATAGCAAGCTGGGTACGGCCAAAACACCCACGGCGGCAATCAAGGTCGTCACCGTAGCAGCCAGCGAAAAGGCTGGCGCCGTTCCTGCCACGCCCATGATTAGACTTTCTGTTAAACCCAGGGCTCCCTGATGGAGTCGGGTTGCTGTTTGCATGGCGTCCTCATCTATCATAAAAAATTCTGTGACGAAGGCTACCATCGTCAGGGAAATTGCGAAATATCAGCCCTATGATTAATCCATCAGGAACAGGATGCCTCACCTTGCAAAGCCTCACCCTCTCCAGGCAAACTTACGACCCTTGGTATCGTATGCTTATTTCCCAGCTGGGCTGGTTTATCGATGTTTACGGCCATGCCTGGCATTATTCGACCCCTGCGTCACTGCTAACCATGGTGCTGCTCATGGCTCACGTTTACCGCACCCGATATCAGCGCGAATGGCTGTTGATGGTTATTTTACTGATGATAGGCTGGGTAGTTGAATTCCTGTTGCTCCGCAGCCACCTTATCATCTATGTAGGCACCGCACCGAACTCCCTGTGGCCACCCATCTGGGTACTGCTACTCTGGCCGTTGTTTGGCATCTTATTGCCTGTATGGCAGCAAAAGATGACCACCTTGCCATGGCAGATTCTCATGGGCTTTCTGTGTCCGTTAGCCTATGCGGCGGGTGCCCATGCGGGTGCTGCTATTCTGCCCCATCCAGCTTATGACTTTTGCATGATGTCTATACTCTGGTCATGCTTGCTCCCCGCTCTCCTAGGGCTATCCAGACACTTCAGTCTCGCTAGATAGTTTCACGTGGGGATTACAGACAAAGGTTGGCGAATTGATTCCATAATGTATAATTGCCTAATTAACGATATCCAGAACACACTGATAACCTTGGCCTATCGATTTAACTGTGGAGTGCGGTATGTGGATCGTCAAGGTCGCTCTCAGACGGCCCTATACGTTTATAGTCATGGCTCTGGTCATCGTGCTGCTGGGCATTTATGCCCTGATGACGACAGCTACCGACATTTTCCCCACCATACGTATACCCGTGGTTTCTGTCATATGGCGCTATAACGGCCTCAGCCCTGAGGACATGTCCAATCGTATTGTTTCCTTCAGTGAGCGGGTCGCAACTACCACCGTCAATGATATTGAGCATGTCGAATCTAATTCCCTCAATGGCATGGCGGTGGTTAAGTATTTTTTTCAACCCAAAGTCAATGAGGATTTGGCTGTAGCGCAGATTACCGCCATCTCCCAAACTCTGCTGACACAAATGCCGGCGGGTACCACACCGCCCTTTATTCTTGCCTATAACGCATCCAGCGTTCCCGTATTACAGCTGGCTCTTTCAAGCTCCACACTCTCAGAAGCGCAGTTATTTGATCTTGGCAATAACTTCGTGCGTACACCCATCAGTACCATCGCCGGCGTATCCCTGCCTTGGCCCTACGGCGGTAAACAGCGTCAAGTCCAGGTGGATATCGATCCAGAGCGATTGCAGGCTTATGGCCTTTCAGCCACCGATGTCAGCAATGCTCTAAGCCAACAGAACCTGATCATTCCCGCTGGCACTCAAAAAATCAATGAGTTGGAATATTTCGTCAAACTTAATGCCAGCCCGATTCAGGTTGATGAATTAAACAATATCCCCATTAAAGTCGTTCATGGCAGCATCGTCTATGTGCGTGACGTGGCCCATGTACGCGACGGCTTTCCACCTCAGACCAATATCGTACGCATGAACGGTCATCGTGCCGTGCTGATGAGTGTACTCAAGACAGGTACCGCTTCTACCCTGAATATTGTCGATGGCATCAAAGCCTTATTACCCAGCGTGCGCGCTGAGCTACCTGATTCTCTGACCCTGAGCGCCTTAGGCGATCAATCTGTTTTTGTCCGTGCTGCCATCTCCGGGGTCGTTCGTGAAGGGCTGATAGCTGCCTTGCTAACCGCTAGCATGATTTTATTATTTCTTGGGAGCTGGCGCAGTACCCTGATCATTACCGTATCCATACCCCTATCGGTATTGGCATCCATCATTTGCCTTGCTGCTTTGGGAGAAACCATCAATCTCATGACCCTGGGCGGACTTGCTCTCGCTGTAGGGATCCTAGTAGATGATGCCACGGTTGCCATTGAAAATATCAACTGGCATCTTGAACAGGGCAAGAGCGTCCATGCATCCATCCTCGATGGCGCCGAACAGATTGCCATCCCCGCCCTGGTTTCGACCTTGAGCATCTGCATCGTATTTGCTCCGATGTTTTTACTGGGCGGGGTGGCTCATTATTTATTTGTCCCTATGGCAGAAGCGGTTGTTTTTGCCATGCTGGCATCCTACCTACTTTCACGTACACTCGTGCCTACCTTAGCCATGTACTGGCTCAAGGCGCATGACGAAGAGCATGACTCACCCCATAACCATTGGGCACAGCGCTTGCAAAAAAGATTTGAAACCGGCTTTGATCGTATGCGAAATTCCTATCATAGGTTACTGCATACCCTGCTCGTGCAGCGCGGATCATTCATCGTTATTTTTCTTGTAATCACCTTGTCTAGTTTTGCCTTATTTCCATGGTTGGGATCAGACTTTTTTCCCAGCGTCGACACCGGACAGATTCAATTACATCTGCGCGCAAGAACCGGTCTGCGTATAGAACAAACAGCACAATTGTGTGACGAAGTGGAGTCCGTTGTCCGTCACAATATTCCACGCCATGAGCTTGCCACGCTCGTCGACAACATTGGGCTACCCTATAGTGGCATCAATCTTTCCTATAGCACATCTGCACCTATAGGCTCTGGTGATGCTGACATTATCATTTCACTGGCTACCGGACATGCACCCACCGAGCATTATATTGGC
>JAJZHP010000017.1 GCA_021804355.1 Pseudomonadota bacterium
CGGCAACAGAGCCAACATGCCCGCGTAGCAGAAGCCTTGTTACGCTGGCATAGAGCTGATGGGCAGGTGCTCAAGGCTCATGAGTTTATGCCAGATGCAGAAAAACATGGTTTGGATCGTGACATCGGTCTTTGGGTTATTGATGAAGTCTGTCAGCAAAATCGCCGCTGGCAGATGAAAGGACTGAGACCTATCAGTATTTCAATCAATCTTTCCCCTGATCAGCTGACCGATGATCGATTGGTGGGGCATGTGCGTGATCGACTTGAGCATTGTGGCATGCCTGCCCATTATTTGCAGTTTGAAGTTAACGCGCGTTGTTTGCATGCTGATGGGTTTGCAGATGCTCGTATTCTAAATCAACTCAAGTCGTTGGGTCTGCGTATCATGCTGGATGATTGCTGCCCCAGTGAACGATCCTGGCATCAGCTTTTGGTTTGGCCTATTGATGCCATCAAGGTCAATGTTGACTCCTGGGACAATACCCTGCTTTCTGTCGCACGCGGCTTAGGAAAAACCCTGATTGCCCGTGGTATTGAAGTGGCAGGCACTGCCCTCGGGCAGCACGTGCCTGATGCCCTGCAGGGTAATGCCATCTGTGAACCCTTGGGCCCGGATCGGCTGGCCCAAGTACTCGACCAGGGAGCCTGGGCTGCTTAAGCCTCAGGCCTGCTGGCGCAAGGTCACATCATAAATAATGTAAGAACCCAGCAATATCAAAAACACCCCAAAAGCTGCTTTGAGCGTATGTCCACTGATGCTGATCGCCCAGCGAGCGCTCAGCCAACTACCTAGCACCAGCGAGAGCGCGATGATCAGGGAGGCACGCAAATCAACCTGGCCTGCCTTGTAGTACTCCATGACAGCCATGATGCCAACAGGAGGTAACAAGATGGCTAAGCTGGTTCCGGTGGCTAGCTTTTGACTATATCCCATCCCATAAACCAGCGCTGGAACGATCAGGGTTCCTCCTCCAATCCCAAAAACTCCGGACAGCGCACCCGCCGTGAAACCAATGGCGGCCAGCATTAAAAATGTCATCATTATTTGACCTCAGTAAATTTGACGATATTAGATTAAGGATTGCGATGAGATGATGACACCGTTGTTATCTGCATAGATAAAGTCACCCGGTTGTATGGTTTGACCTCCCAGATAAAGAGGTACATCCACCTCCCCCACCCCTTTACGAACACTCTTTAAGGGAAAAGCTGCCAGAGCCTGGATACCAAGATCCAGAGTTGCCAAGGCATCTACATCACGCACAGCTCCCCAGATGATGACGCCCGACCACCCATGTTCAACAGCACTGCTAGCTATCAAGTCACCCATAAGGGCACAACGCAGGGAACCGCCGCCGTCAACCAATAACACTTGCCCCAATCCCGGCGTGGCAAGCAACTCTTTAACACGGCTATTATCTTCAAAACATTTCACCGTTCGCACCCTGCCACCAAAGCAATGCCGGCCACCAAAATTACGGAACAGGGGAGCTAAAACACGTACGGCCAAGGGATGAGTGTCACAAAGATCAGGCGTAGAAATACTCATAGTAGAGAGTTCCATGATTGATTACGTTTTGGATAGTAGAGGTCTATATTGGCTTGCATATTCCATGATTCTTTTAAAACTGAGCACATCGTGGTGTGTTTTAGCCGTATCCACAGCGGCTTGCACCATCGCGGCAGCCAATGCTTCATAGGCTACGGGACGAAGCGGAACCAGCGGACCCCGTAGCAAGGGTGATATAGCTCCTAAAATCTTACCGGCCAACTGCTCGCTCCAGCGGCGTTGAGGGCGTTGACCTAGGATCAGGGAAGGGCGTAAAACGGTCAGATGCTCAAAGTTAAGCGCAAGGACATCATTTTCTAGACGGCCCTTGACGGTATTATAGAAAAATAACGAACGCGCATCGGCCCCTTGAGCACTGAGCAGCAAAAAGTGATGGGCATGGTTCTCTTGGGTCAACCGTGCTACGGCCATGGCATATCCATAATCAACTTTGTGAAACCCGGCTCTTCCCCCAGCTTCTCGCAAGGTAGTGCCCAGGCAGCAAAATACATCATCGGCTTTCAGACGGCGGGCAACTTTATCCAGCTTTTCAAAATCAGTCACAATATTGGTGAGCCGAGGATGACTAATTGCCAAGGGGCGTCTGGTCAGGGCTAAGACTCGGGTCCATCGACTATCATTAAGCAGCAAACGAAGCACGTGGCTTCCCACTAATCCGGTGGCACCCACCACCAATGCTGTGCGTCGCTTCATAAGGACTCCTGTTAATTCCCCGCACATTGTAAGCATGAATCTGTGCTCATTCCAGACTTAACCATGATCCTTAACTTAACGGGGCTATTGATCTGAAGGAATAAAACAGGTAGGTTATTTACGTTGACGTAAACGTAAAGCATGCTATGCGCCGTACTTATACCATATCCGAGTTGGCCAAAGAGTTTGATCTCACCACACGAACCATCCGGTTTTATGAGGATGAGGGTTTGTTGAGTCCTGCTCGTGAAGGCACTACCAGGATCTATTCACCTCGAGATCGTACCCAATTGCGTCTGATCTTACGAGGTAAACGACTGGGGTTTTCCCTGCATGAATGTCGTGAACTGTTTGAACTGTATGATCCTGAACGCGGTAATCGCCAACAACTTGAACTGATGCTGAACAAAATTGCTGAAAGACGTCGCTCTTTGGAACAACAGCGCCGTGATATCGATGTTATGGCTGAAGAACTCGATCACGTCGAACTACGTTGCCGCGAAGCCCTGAAATACACCATTGACCTCAAGGAGATATCATGAGCTATACCGGAATGGATTTTGCTTTGGGTGAAACTATCTCTATGTTGCGCGACACCGTTCGCCAGTTTGCCCAAAAGGAAATTGCGCCGCGCGCTCAACAAATCGATCAACTCAATGATTTTCCCCATGATCTGTGGAGAAAAATGGGAGATCTGGGCTTATTGGGGATGACGGTTCATGAAACCTATGGTGGAACTGATCTGGGCTATTTGGCACATGTGGTCGTCATGGAAGAGATCTCACGTGCATCAGCGGCGGTAGGCCTGTCTTATGGAGCGCATTCTAATTTATGTGTCAATCAAATCCACCGTCATGGCACAGAAGCTCAAAAACAGCGCTATCTACCACGACTCGTCAGTGGTGAGCATGTGGGTGCTCTGGCCATGTCTGAACCTCAAGCAGGTTCGGATGTTGTTAGCATGAAGCTGCGAGCTGATTTGAAAGGTGATCACTATGTGCTGAACGGAACGAAGATGTGGATTACCAACGGTCCTGATGCCCACACTTATGTGATTTACGCTAAAACGGATATGGCGGCTAAGTCTCGAGGCATGACAGCCTTTATCGTTGAACGCGATTATCCGGGTTTCAGCCGCTCCCCCAAACTGGATAAATTAGGTATGCGGGGATCCAATACCTGTGAGCTGGTTTTTGAAAATTGCCAGGTGCCTGTCGAAAACATACTGGGAGGCTTGCACGGTGGTGCTGGTGTTCTGATGAGTGGACTGGATTATGAGCGGGTAGTCTTGTCAGGAGGACCCTTAGGCGTGATGCAGGCTGTCATGGATATGGTCCTGCCCTATATACATCAACGTCAGCAATTTGGCCAAAGCATAGGCGAGTTTCAACTCATGCAAGGAAAACTTGCCGATATGTATACCTTGCTCAATGCTTCTCGTGCCTATCTTTATGCCGTTGCCCAAGCCTGCGATCGAGGTCAGTCGACCCGTAAAGATGCAGCAGCTGTCATCTTGTATTGTGCAGAGAATTCCACACGCATGGCCCTTGAGGGCATACAGATACTAGGTGGCAATGGTTATATCAATGATCTGCCCGCCGGACGATTACTACGCGACGCAAAACTCTATGAGATCGGTGCAGGCACCAGCGAGATACGGCGTATGCTGATTGGTCGTGAACTTTTTAATGAAACCCGGTGATTGTTATGGCCATACTCGCAAGTAAGCTACATAGCAGCCAAGTCGATTTCCAGAAAAACCGTGAATCCATGCAAGCCATGGTCAGCGAACTGCAGAATTTACAAAAGCTCATTGCCTTAGGCGGCGGCGCTCAGGCTTTAGCGCGTCATCATGAGCGTGGCAAGCTGAGTGCTCGTGAGCGTATCGAACGATTGCTGGATCCCGGTTCGCCCTTTCTGGAAATTGGTATGTTGGCTGCGCATGATGTCTATGATGATGCTGTGCCTGCAGCAGGCATTATTGCAGGTCTAGGTTTGATCCATGGTCAGATCTGTATGGTTGCAGCCAACGATGCGACGGTCAAAGGAGGATCTTATTATCCCTTGACGGTAAAAAAACATTTGCGTGCTCAGACGATTGCTGAAGAGAACAAGTTGCCCTGTATTTATCTGGTAGATTCAGGGGGTGCCAACCTGCCCATGCAAAGCGATGTATTTCCTGATCATTTACATTTCGGTCATATCTTTTTTAATCAGGCACGCATGTCGTCAGCGAATATCCCCCAGATCGCCGTTGTTATGGGGTCCTGTACTGCGGGTGGAGCCTATGTGCCCGCCATGGCCGATGTAGCCATCATTGTGCGTCAACAAGCCACTATATTTTTAGCAGGCCCTCCTTTAGTACAAGCTGCCACCGGTGAAGTGGTTAGCGCTGAAGAGTTGGGCGGGGCGGATATGCATTGCCGTATCTCCGGCTTGACTGACTTGTTGGCCGATAATGATGAACATGCCCTTGATCTGGCTCGCGATGCAGTGAAACGAATCAATCGCACTCCTGTTCAGTGGCCAGCTTCGAGCCAGGTATTACCCCCCCGATTTGCGGCAACAGAACTGAATGGCATCGTGCCTGCTGATCCCAAACAAGCCTACGATGTGCGTGAATTTATTGCCCGTCTTGTCGATGATTCGGACTTTGATGAGTTCAAACCTCTGTGGGGCAGTACTTTGGTCACCGGCTTCGCTAATTTATGGGGCATGCCGATAGGTATCGTTGCCAACAATGGCATATTGTTTTCAGAATCGGCACTCAAAGGTGCACATTTCATCGATCTATGTTCAAAGCGACATATTCCATTGATATTTATACAAAATATTACCGGCTTTATGGTAGGTAAGCACTATGAACAAGGTGGTATAGCCAAACATGGGGCCAAGATGGTCAATGCGGTGGCGTGCGCTCGTGTTCCCAAATTAACCTTGATCGTAGGCGGCTCTTACGGAGCAGGCAATTATGGTATGTGTGGTCGAGCCTATGAACCCCGCTTTCTATTCACCTGGCCTAATGCCCGTATCTCGGTGATGGGAGGAGAACAAGCTGCCAGTGTGTTGTTACAAGTCAAGCAAGCCTCTCTGGCTAAACAAGGTCGACCTCTGGATGCTGAAGCGGCAGAAATTTTGCGTCAGGAACTGGTAGCCAAGTATCAGCAAGAAGCCCATGCCTTTTATGCCAGTGCACGTCTTTGGGATGATGGTGTGATAGCTCCGTCCCAAACACGTGAGGTATTAGCGCTTGCTCTGGCCAGCACCCTGGCGGCAGCTGATGAAGATACATCTTTTGGTGTCTTTCGCATGTAGGTATAGGAGATATCTATGCTTCGTTTGAACTGGGATGGTTTCGTGGCTCATGTGATTCTGGATCGGCCACAACAACGCAATGCCTTTGATGCTGAATTAATTCAGGCCATCGATGAAACTTTATCGCAAGTGGCGCAGGCACCTCAGCTACGAGCGCTGGTATTACGCGGTGAAGGTCAGCATTTTTCAGCAGGTGCAGATCTGGGGTGGATGAAATCCATGGCGCAGGCCAGTGCTGAGGACAATCGCCGCGATGCTCAGGCGCTAGCTTCCATGTTGCGACATCTCTATGATTTTCCGGTCCCTACCGTGGTCATGGTTCAGGGTGCAGCCATGGGGGGTGCATTGGGATTGATAGCATGTGCTGACTGGTGTATTGCTAGCGATGATGCCCGCTTTGCACTTTCTGAGCTTCGTCTTGGGCTTGCCCCGGCCGTGATCAGTCCTTATTTGTTGCGCGCTATGGGACCTAGGCATCTGATGCATTTGGCGCTGAGTGCTTCGGTATTTGATGCCGACACAGCAAGACGTATCGGACTGGTGCATGAGATCCATCCCCTAGGACAGCTGGATACTGCTTTAGATCAAGCATTGCATCAACTGCACCTGACAGGCCCCCAAGCCAGTCGCGCTTGTAAGGCGCTGTTGCGTGCACAAACACCGGCTCCCGATGTGGAGACAGAACAGCAAACCGTCGACCTGATAGCTGCCTTGCGTGTGAGTGATGAAGGGCAGTCAGGACTCCAGGCATTCTTTGCCAAACAGACACCCTCATGGCAGATCCCCTCATGATTAAACGCTTACTGATCGCCAACCGCGGTGAAATTGCCTGCCGTATCATGCAAACAGCACAGCGTATGGGTATACAGAGCATTGCTGTTTACTCGGATGCTGATCGTCATGCTCGACACGTAAGATTAGCGGATGAAGCCTGGTACATCGGTCCCTCCCCTGCCCGACTATCCTATTTGGAGGTAACTCGCATACTTGCGGTAGCTCGTGAATGTCATGCTGATGCTATTCATCCCGGGTATGGATTTCTTTCTGAAAATGCTGATTTTGCCCAAGCCTGTACCGAACAGGGTTTGGTATTTGTGGGCCCCCCAGCTTCGGCAATTCGTGCCATGGGATCGAAGGCGGAGGCCAAAGCGCTGATGCAGGTTGCCGGGGTACCTCTGATACCGGGTTATCACGGTGCTGATCAGGATGAGCGCACACTTTTGGACGTCGCTGCTGCGCTGGGTTATCCCTTGTTGATTAAAGCCTCCGCAGGCGGTGGCGGCAAAGGTATGCGCACCGTGACCCATGCCTCGGGGTTTATAGCAGCCCTGCAGTCTGCTCGTCGGGAGGCCCTGGCTTCTTTTTCTGACGATCGCGTTTTATTAGAAAAATTGGTGTATCCGGCCCGGCATGTTGAAGTTCAGGTTTTAGCCGATCAGTATGGTCATGTCCTTAGTTTGCTGGATAGAGACTGTTCCCTGCAGCGTCGACATCAAAAAGTGGTCGAAGAAGCCCCTGCACCGGGCATCCCTGAGGCTGTGCGTGAAGCCATGGCTGCCGCTGCACGGCGTGCGGCCAGTGCCGTGGGTTATGTCAATGCGGGTACGCTGGAGTTTTTGCTGGATGCTGAACACAATTTTTATTTTATGGAGATGAACACACGATTGCAGGTTGAGCATCCTGTCACGGAATTAGTCACAGGCCTGGATTTGGTGGAATGGCAACTACGCATTGCATCGGGTGAGACTCTGACGTTGCAGCAAGATAGCGTCAAGGCGCAAGGCGCTGCTGTAGAAGTGCGCTTATATGCCGAGGACCCCGCTCATGAGTTTATGCCATCGAGTGGTCATTTGAAGCAGTTGTCCTGGGGTCAGCAGGCGGGTTTGCGTGTTGATATCGGGGTAGAAGCTGGCGATACCGTCAGTGAAAATTACGATGCCATGTTGGGTAAATTCATCACCTGGGGCCAGGACCGAGCCGAGGCTTATGAACGTATGCGCCAGACATTGTGTCGTCTGAAAGTTCAAGGTCTACGTCATAATGCCGGATTTCTTTATCGTTTGTGTACGTCACAGGAAGTGCTGGCTGCCCGCCTGGATACAGGCTTTATTGAAAGGCACCCCGAGTTGACCGCAGCCCCTGAATTTATCGAAAAGCTACCCGCCATGCTTTGGGCTGCCTTGGCTATTGCTCTGGATCAACGCCGATCGGCATCAGCACATGCCTCGCCCTGGCTACAATTACATGACTGGCGGATGCAGGGGCCTGCACGCCAAACGTTACGCCTTAGCCTGGAGGATGAACCGGTCGAGGTGAAGCTGCTTATGCATGGGGAGCGTATTCACTGGCAGCTGGGTTCATTGCAAGGTCAGCTAAGCGCTGATTATGACGGACATCGCTTGCAGGTGGAGCATGATGGTCGGCGTACTGCCTGTGAGGTCCATGTCGATGGGGAAACCATCACGCTGTTTTACCTGGGACAAACTTATCTTTGTACGTTGATGCGGCATCGCTCTCAAACAGAGGCAACGGATCGCGGACAGGGTACTCAGGCTCCTATGACCGGTCGGGTCATTGAAGTCAGCGTTCAACCGGGCAGGCAGGTACAGGTGGGTGATACCCTTTTTCTGCTTGAAGCCATGAAAATGGAGCATAGGCTGACGTCCAGTCGAAATGGCTGTGTGGGTGAAGTCATGGTCAGTCCGGGTGATCTGGTTCAGTCAGGTCAGCCCTTGATGCATTGGAAGGAAGATTAAATGAATCAAGCTCTATGGACACCTGACCCGCAACGCCTAGCCCAAACCCGCTGGCAGTCTTTTGTAAAATATCTGCTGCAACAAGGTCACCATCCGGGTGATGATCTACATGCATGGTCCCTGGAGCACCGTGAAGAGTTCTGGTCTTCGCTGGTGACTTTTTTAGATGTCAACATGTCGCCCTGGACTAGCGTGCTTACCCATGACCACATGCCGGGTGCACGCTGGTTTGAAGGCGCGCAATTTAATTTTGCGGAACAACTGCTGAGGCATGAAGGCATAGCCCTGATTGCTCATGATGAAACCGGACATCGTCGAGAACTTGATTTTTCTACCCTGCGTCAGCAGGTTGCCAGGTTGGCAGGGTGGATGCGGCAACAGGGTATCGTAGCCGGTGATCGGGTGGCTGCTGTATTGCCCAATGGTCCTGAAGCTGTCGTGAGTATGCTGGCCAGCGCTACGCTGGGAGCCATCTATTCATCGTGTTCACCTGATTTTGGTTTGCAGGGCTTGCTAGACCGTTTTGGGCAGATACAACCTCGACTGCTCATAGCTTGTAATCATTATTTTTATGCAGGTAAACGGCAGGAGACACGTCCTAAAATTTTGAACTTGCAGGCAGCGTTACCTAGCGTGAAGAACGTGCTTTTTTGCAACCGCGATCTTTACCCTACCCACTCAGTGCTGGAATGGGAAGATTTGCCGCAGGGGTCTGAGCCACTGACCTATACCGCCCTGCCCTTTGCCTCTCCACTTTATATCCTGTACTCATCGGGCACGACCGGTGTGCCCAAATGTATCGTGCATGGAGCAGGCGGAACTTTGCTGCAACATTTTAAAGAACTGGCATTACATACGGATGTTCATGCCGGTGATAGGGTGTTTTACTTTACAACCTGTGGCTGGATGATGTGGAACTGGCTGGTCAGTTGTTTGGGGCTTGGAGCCACAGCCGTGCTTTATGATGGATCTCCTTTTCAGCCAGAGACCTGTCTATGGGATATCGCTGACCAAGAGCAGCTGACGCATCTAGGGACCAGCGCCAAGTATCTAAGCCAGGCTGAAAAAATGGGTTTACAACCTCGAACGACACATCACCTTGCTCATCTGCGTACGCTCATGTCAACGGGATCTCCCTTGGCACATGAAAGTTTCGATTATGTTTATCGAGACATCAAAGAGGATATTGCACTCACCAGCATCTCCGGTGGCACGGATATTATTTCCTGTTTTGCGTTAGGCAACCCAATCCGACCTGTCTACCGTGGAGAGTTACAAAGCAAAGGCTTGGGCATGGCTGTTGAAATACGTGATGAGCAGGGGCAGCGACTAGGCATCGGTCAAAAAGGTGAACTTTGCTGTGTAAGAGCGTTTCCCAGTATGCCCCTGGGTTTTTGGGGCGATGAAGAGGGTCGTCGTTATCATGCTGCTTACTTTGAAAAATTCCCAGGTCTCTGGGCCCATGGTGACTATGCCGAAGAAACCGAGCACGGAGGTATCATTATCCACGGCCGTTCTGATGCCGTACTGAATCCCGGTGGGGTACGTATAGGGACAGCAGAGATTTATCGACAAGTTGAACGTCTGCCTGAAATTTTGGAATCACTGGCGGTAGGGCAACGTTGTGATCAGGATGAACGCATTGTGCTGTTCGTTCGCCTGGCTGAACATAGTACGTGGACGCATGAGTTGCAGGCCAAACTTCGACAGACGATACGTGAAGGTGCCACACCTCGACACGTCCCCGCCGTATTGGTCGTAGTCACTGACTTGCCCCGCACCCGCTCCGGTAAAATTGCCGAACTCGCCGTGCGCCAAGTCATACATGGTCAACCAGTAAACAACGTAGAGGCGCTAGCTAATCCTGAGTGTTTACAGCAATTCAGGGACAGGCCTGAATTACAGAACTAGTCTCCAGGATGAACCTGATGAAGAGCGACAGGGTTGGTAAAAACATCACCGCTGAGTAGCTTGTCATAGAAGTCAGGGTCGTTCCACTCTTCCCTCACCTGGGGAGAGAAAATGATTTGGTTCAGTGCAATCATGCCCATGCGTGGGTTATAGGCATCTTCTCGGAAACACTGGGCATAACCACTTTCCGTCTCGTGGGCAATGATGGAGTGTAAAACCACATCGCCTTCACCATTACTCATTTTAGTCTGTTTAAGGACAGCATCGATCATCACAAAAAAAAGACGAGAAAACTGCTCAGCTGAAGGCGATACCGGCACACTGACCCAACGGGCGCTGTAGCGCTGACACGAGTCCTTGTAGCCTTCATCATCACGATCCCAGAACGTCACCGCATGATCAAAAGCATCAATGAGGTCACGAAGGTGGCCTTTCATCAAACCAAAGTCATACACCATGTGACCATGATCAAGCGCATGCGCTTCTAAGAGAACCTCTACCTTGTAACTATGGCCGTGCAAAGAACGGCGACAACGGTCAGTCGAGCAGTTGCGGACGATATGTGCACTCTCGAAATCAAACAACTTGCGTATGAGCATGAAAGAAAACTCTAATCATTCAGCTCGTATTCTACCGCAAATTTAAGGATTCCAACGTGCAGGAAAACCCTTCGGCGTGTACAATCCTAAGGCATTTTTGCAACCTATCACCATTGAGCTTAGGAGTTGCCCATGAAAAGTCCCGTTCGCGTGGCTGTTACCGGTGCCGCAGGTCAGATCAGCTATTCCCTACTGTTCCGCATTGCTTCTGGTTCCATGCTGGGTCCGGACCAACCGGTTATATTACAGCTGCTCGAAATCACCCCTGCTCTGGACGCACTCAAGGGTGTTGCCATGGAGTTGGATGATTGTGCATTTCCAACGTTGGCCGGCATCGTCATGACGGATAACCCCGAAGTGGCTTTCAAGGATGTTGACTACGCCTTGCTGGTCGGTGCTCGTCCACGTGGCCCAGGTATGGAACGTAAGGACTTGCTGGAAGCTAATGCTGCTATTTTCTCAGTTCAGGGCAAGGCTTTGAACAAAGTTGCAAGTCGTCATGTCAAAGTTCTGGTCGTAGGCAACCCTGCTAATACCAACTCCCTGATCGCCCAGCGCAATGCGCCGGATATTGATCCTCGCCAGTTCACGGCCATGACCCGTCTGGATCATAATCGTGCCATGGCTCAGTTGGCAGGCAAGACGGGGAAAAGCATCAATGATGTGAAGAAAATCATCATTTGGGGCAATCACTCTTCGACCCAGTACCCTGATATTTCCAAGGCAACCGTAGCAGGTCAGGCCGCTCCTTCCTTGGTGGATAATACCTGGTATGAGAGTGACTACATCCCCTGTGTACAGCAGCGTGGAGCAGCCATTATCAAGGCTCGTGGAGCCTCTTCAGCTGCCAGCGCGGCATCGGCTGCTGTTGATCATATGCGTACTTGGGCCTTGGGCACAGCGGATAACGACTGGGTGTCCATGTCGGTATACTCGGATGGGTCGTACGGTATTGAAAAGGGCCTCATCTATTCATTCCCCTGTACCTGTAAACATGGTGACTGGTCTATCGTTCAGGGCTTGGACATTTCTGAGTTTTCTCGTGCTCGTATGGCCGCCACTGAAAAAGAACTGAAGGAAGAACGTGACGCGGTCAGTCACTTGCTCCCTTAAGTCAAGCCAGCAGGATGGAGTTATACTAAAACCAACTCCATCCTGTCATTCAGCTGAGTAGATCATGAGTTCTTCACATACGCTGGACAATATTTTTTCTAATAACCGTCGCTGGGCTGAAGAAGTGCAGCGTGATCATCCCGATTTCTTTCCTAGACTTGAAAAGCAGCAATCCCCAGAGTACTTGTGGATAGGTTGCGCGGACTCACGAGTTTCAGCCAATGAAATCATGGGATTGCTGCCTGGTGAAGTGTTCGTACACCGAAATGTAGCTAATGTGGTCGTCCATACGGATTTTAATTGCCTTTCCGTACTGCAATACGCTATCGATGTCTTGCAGGTCAAACATGTCATCGTAACAGGTCACTATGGTTGCGGTGGTGTACGGGCTGCTCTAGAGAATCGGAGCATGGGCCTCATTGATAATTGGTTGCGCAACATAAAAGACGTCTATTTCAAGCACGAAAACTTGTTTACTCATTTATCTGCGGATGAATCGGCAGAACTACTTTGCGAAATCAATGTTCGTGAACAGGTGGGTAATGTTTGCCATACTACGATTTTGCAAGATGCCTGGAAACGAGGGCAAGCGGTCACGGTTCATGGTTTAATCTATAGTTTGCATGATGGCATTCTTAATGATTTGGATGTCAATGTCAGCGGCATGCAAGACATACCTAGTATTTATAGGATGTACAGCGATGCCGAAATGCTGGCTCGTCTACCTTCTCAACGACGTCGGCTCCAACAGAGTGCGCAGGTAGGTTCTCAGCAGCAATAAGCTCGCGCTGCTGAGTTATGACATATTATTCATGAATAAGGATAGATACTCTCTTCTATGATGTTGGGAATCAGTTCTGCTTAACCAGAGGATGCCATCGTGAAATTTTCTACTTTACTCCTATCGTTCGGTGTGACCAGTTTGCTGGCAGGATGCAGCACGATTGGATCTGGCCATCAAGGCATAGAATGGACCCCAACTCATGGGACGTTAGAGAGTCCTTTGACAGAAGGTTTTCATGTAATTTCACCGTTTAGCCGTATTTATGATTATGACCTGCGTGAGCAGGAACATCATGAAGAACTTCAGGTACTAGCCAATAATGGGCTGGCTATTTCGCTCGATACCTCGATTCAGTACCAGCCGGTGGCAGCTGAGGTTTATGCACTGCAGACTCAGATAGGCCCTAATTACTATGATGTTGTCCTTGAGCCTATCTTGCGTAGCGGTGCTCGCAAAGTTGTTGGGCGTTACAGCCCTGAAGAAATTTATTCAACCAAGCGTGAAGAAGTGGAACACGAGATTTTTAATGAAGTGCAACGCAAGCTGATTCATCAGCATATTCAAGTCAACAGTATCCTGATTGCTGATGTTCATTTGCCCAAGATTGTAGAAGCAGCCATTGAGGAAAAACTGCGTCGTGAGCAGCAAGCGTTAGCTATGAAGTTCGTGCTTGATAAGGAACGGCAGGAATCTGAACGTAAGCGTATCCAGGCTGACGGTATAGCTACTTACCAACGCATCATCAGCCAGGGGCTGAGTGAACCTATCCTGCGCTGGAAGCAGATTGAGGCTATGGAAAAACTGGCTGAATCTCCGAACAGCAAGATGATCATTATGGGTTCAGGCAAGGACTCCCAGGTGCCTGTGTTGCTAAATACCGAGGGTGGTAGTCATTGATATCAACTTTAAGCCCCCGTTACCTACGGGGGCTTAAAGGCTGTCTCTTCTCTAAAAAAACTCATATTCCAGACGAGCCACCCATGTGGTATCGGGTGCGGAACGATTCGTTCCTAGCAACCAGCCTACTTGGTACTCCATTTCTCCACCCTGATGTCCTAGGTGAATTTCTCCATAAAGTGCCGGTCCAAGTTGATAACTTGAATCGGTAGGTCGCAAGTAGGCTTCCAAGGCAGGTTGCCAGGGGTCACTGTAGCGATAACTGACACTATAGGTCGTACGAAACCCCGGCTTTGCCGTAAATTGAGGGTGAATCTCGTGTTCCCAGATCATATTCATGCGTTGGGTAAAAAGTCCATCCTGACGCTCTAGCAAAGGTCCCAGTTCAAGGTTATCGGGCACCCCTGCCCGACCTGAAGCCTCATAAGAGACAAGGAAACCAGGAGTTGCCCAAAAATTGCCCTCTTCAGCTAACTGAAATGTGTTTTCAAATTCATAACCCAGTTGATGCAAGGATGATCCTGGAGTATTGCTTTCTTTCCAGAAGTAAGCTTCTGCCTTCCACCAGGATGTCCAGGCGTGTGCCACAGACAGGTCCGTTTCATTCATATTTTGTAAAGCAGGTGAAGGATCGCGATCAGCATAACTGCGCATTTCCACCTCGCTCTGCCCTTGCACCACCAAGGGTGAATACACGACATAGTCGTTGGCATGTGCGCCTAACATAACACTTAAAATTGCTAGGGTAGTCAAGCCTGACCTAGGCTGAATAAGCTGGTTCATTCGGCTTCCACGCGACCTCGTACTTGATCATTGAAATCATTAAAGTAGGCATATCGTCCTGGCTTTAAAGGCCCCAGATAAATGACCGTGTCATGCTGAGCGGGCACAACCACTTCACGTGAAAAATCCTCACTTTCAAACTCGATGGCTTCAGTTCCCTCATTCCTGATGGTGAGCTTAATCTTGGTATTGGCAGGTATCTTTAAGGCTTGAGGCCAAAAAGCATGCTGTCTGGCTTGTATCATGTAGGTTGTTTCTGCTTGTGATTTCATGCTTAAACTGGCTATGGCTAGTACGGCTAAAACCTGTCGCATTACTCCTCCTTATTGCGAATAATAATCATTAATGTGCTATGGCTAAGTATTTAGATCTGCCACTCCTCAAGACTCGAGGAGTTGTCAAATAAATCAACTTAGGTGAAACCTTATCTAAACGATAATAGTTATCATTTAGATTAAAGTCAAGCGCCCAGCATTTACTTTAAGATACACACCAGAAACCAAACAAAAAGGGGGCTGTCTTTAACTCGTCACGCAGGCAAGGTAGGATGTTCCACCTGAAAAACTGATGGGAATGTTGTCCATGGATGCAATATCTACTACTTCACTTAAACCAACACGCTACGACTCAACCACAGTAGGTTTGCACTGGTTAACGGCGGCACTGATTATCGTGATGTTTACCCTGGCTGAAATCTGGGATTTCTTACCGCATGGTTCTGCTGCTAAAAAAGCATTGCAGTCCCTGCATATCTCACTGGGCATCATACTGACGTTGGTACTGGTTGTGCGCCTGACATGGCGTTTTACGCGAGGAACCAAAATCCCGGTCGCCTCGAAAAACATCCAAGAAGTAGCTGCCGTCGCCATGCAGCACGCCCTGTATCTATTGCTGGTTGTGCAAATTGTTTTGGGCTATGTCTTTCGATGGGCACAAGCAGAAAGTTTTATGTTTTTTGGGCTTTTTCCGGTGCAGTTTGCCACGCTGAAAGACAAGGCTCTAGATCATACCGTGGGTAATTTTCACGATATCATCGGCTGGACCATCATCGTGCTGGCTGGTCTTCATGCGGCGGCAGCTTTGATGCATCATTACGTGCTTAAGGATGATGTTCTGAGCAGAATGCTGCCGGAAAAGTTACAGAAGTAAATCATCCTCTATATCACATGAACAGGATCCGGTTAGATGATCCTGTTCATGTGGGTCAGCCCCGTTAAAGGCAGATCACGCTGATGTTGGAAACATTAGCGCTGGCCACGCCCGATCCATTTTTTAGTGAACAATATGGCGCAATAGGCTGATTACTGGGGATGCTAACCAGATAGCTGTCACCTGCGGGGATGGTGACAGGGAACTGGAAATTTACCGGCATATTGCAGCCTGGCCCTACCTGAAGGTTGGTGTTCATTCCGCTGTTGCTCGAAGTATCGACTAAACTGATAGCTACACAGTTTCCAGACTGACCAAAGCTGGCGGCACCTCCTACCGTGTAAGAGGTTGTGGCACCAGCAATCCCGGAACCGTACTCAGCTTCACAGATGCCACTGCCACTGGCAAAGGGCCCCTGCGGTCGACTGACAGCAAAACTCATCGAGTTACCCGTTAATTGACCCGTTAGTGAAAAAAGCAAAGTGTTAACGCAATCGTTCCCCCCACCAGCTGTCGCATTGACCAATCCGGATGAGGATACCGTGCCGGAAAATACGGGAAGCCCTCCAGCGCCCCCCGTTGTTGTGGTTGTTGGATTGATAGTGATGTTGCCGTTATTCACCGTGGCCGTGTAGGTACCCGAGCTGAGATTATTCGCCGCGCTGGCTCCCGTACTCCCGGTACCACAGTTAGGACAATGTAAGGTCCAGGTACCGGATAGGGTTATTGGTGTCCCGCTACTACCTCCCCCTGAGCCGTAGGATGGAGGTGCCAGCATTTGTCGAGATAGTACCAGCGTCCCTGTTACTGCCACCGTGGCTCCTGTGCTGCTGCAGGTTCCGGTCATCGATGAGAAATTCAAAGTGCAAGTATTACCACTACCCCCCGATGAGGTAATCGTCCCACTCGTGCCCGACCACACCCCAGAAAGATAACTGCTGCCGTTGGTAATGCCTGCGAGCACACCATTGGGGGCCGCGATAAAAATTCCCTGTCCTGCGGTGGTGCTGCCTACGCTTGAGGTAGGCGTATAATTAGCAAACCAGAGCCCAGCGTTGTTTGACGTAACAGATCCAGAAGTTGCTAGGATCTCTGTGATAGTAGCTGTCCCCGCAGGGCTACCATTCGACGTGATAGTCACCGCAGAACTGGTCGTGGCTCCACCGCTCAGGGTGACATCGCCACTGCCTCCATTTCCCTGAAGATGAATAGTCAGATTGCCGCCTGAAGCTATCCAGTACCCTCCAAAAACATTGTTTTTACTGGCATTGATTCCTGCCACTATGCCGTTGGGTTGTAGTAGGGCGTAGATGTTGCATGTCCCCGTAGTACAATTGGTGACATTCCAAACACTGTTGACATAGGCCTGCCCGGCGCTGGTTTGGCTACTACTGGTCGCCTGGTAAAAGCCATAGGCGTTCGCTATGGCATTGGCCGGGGAGACCACCAAGCTGCTGTTGTTGCCACCCACCAGGCTAGTGAGGTTGCTGGCGATGGTCTGGATTAGTGTGGAGCCCGAGCCAGGCAACTGCTGAGCAAATGTAGTCATGAGGGTGTTTGCCATCATACCTGATGGCATCAAAAGATTTGCACTCCCAGAAGCATTAGAGCTGCCTGCGGAGATATTGGATAGCGTCTGCAGAAAGGCTGCCATAGCAGCTGCTTTAGGTGCGCTGAGATTGCTTGAATTAGGTGCTTCCCCGGTGATGGTAAAGGGTGTGATGACTCCACCAGGAGGTATGGCTACCCCTCCCATATTGCCTGCAGCGGAACTGAGAGAAACCCCCAATACGGTGAAATCCACACTATCACCGCTCTTATAGGTGAAAGAGCCATCGCTCTGGGTCGTTCCGGTTAATCCTGAAGATGTCTTGTAGAAAGCACCACTGACCGGCGAATCGACAAAATAACCGGTCAGATTAGATGAGACTGAGCCTGAACCTGAACTTGATCCACTCCCTCCACCTCCTCCCCCGCATGCAGACAATAACAACATGATGCTTAGCAGTATGAGATCACATCCTAACTTGCCGACAGCTTTAGCTTCCATGACAGTATCTCCTACGTTGAGTACTGATCGTTATGCCGAACACCTACATGTTACGACGTCATCATCCCTCTGCAAACCAGCAATTACGGTGATTTTCGGTACAAATTAACTGCAACTGACTAAGGTGGCTAGATCCTCCTTGAGGGTAAGCAGTCATACCCTAGGGCTGGCCTGTGCGCGGAGAACCCCTGGTGGTAAGGAAGGAAATGGCGGGGTTTTACACACAAACTGATAAACCTATGCCCAATTTTCCAAAATGAGCGGTGCATCGATGCGTTCATAATGGCGATGGTTATTCGTCACCAGCACCGCTCCAGCCGACAGCGTGTGTGCTGCGATCATCATATCCAGTTCGCCGATGGGCTGTCCCCTGCTAACGAGTTGGTGACGGATGTCGGCATACCAGTCAGCGGCTTCGCTGTCCCACGGCAGAATGCGCACGATCTTGAGGAACTGGCGCACAGCCAAATGCAGCCGGTGATCAGCCGGAAGACGCTTCAACCCATATAACAGTTCAGCACGTGTTATCACTGAGATGCAGACCATCGCAGGAATGAGCGAAGCCAGCTTTGCCTCAATCGATGGCGATTTACCCTTGATGAGATAACTGACGGTATCCGTATCAAGCATGTGCAACATCAAGTGCGATCCCTCTGTTGCAATTCATCGTCGAACAGACCACGCTCGGCAGGTTGGGTGTTCATCGGGCGGTCGGCCATGAAGTCGGCAGGTACGTCAATGGTATGCAACAGTTGAAAGAAGTCGCTCCACGTTTTCGCACCGGGCCGGTTTGACAAGACCACATCCCCCGTTGCGTCATCCCGTGTGATATACACCTCTTTGTCTTCGAAGCGGAACTCAACGGGCAGGCGTACAGCCTGACTGGCTCCGTTCTTGAATAATTTTGCAATGCGGGTTTCAATCACAGTCTATGCCCCTTGAGTAGCGATACCTTATCGAGGTATATGCAAGAGTATATACTATGTTGATGAGCAACGCGATCGACCCGTTCCAGAGGTAGGCAGCTTAATACTTAGGGTCTGCAGGTGTTCTCCCCTACCCATCCTGCGCTCGTCCTGCTAAGGCCATATCCAGCACCATATCAGTCAGGTCATCCAGGGTCATGGATTTCTCAGGACGGTACCAATTGCCTGTCCAAGCAATAGCACCTGCAAGCAAGCGACGCCAAAAAAAAGGAGGATGCTGGATGATCCCTTGTTGTTGCAATTGCGTGAGTACTTGCAACCAGGCAGCTTCGTACTCATCGCGCAAAGCCAATACTTGCAGTTGGCGTTCAGGTGTCAGGGCATTCCACTCATAAACCAACACAGCCATGGCTTCACCCGTAGGACCCAGGATGGATTCCAACTCACCTCGTATCAGAGCGCGTAGCTGCAGCTGAGGCGTGATGGCCTCGGCCATGGCGGCTTTCATGCGAGCAAAGTTATAGCGTATGGCTTCTTCCATCACTGCACAGAGGATATCTTCTTTGCTGCTGAAATGATGAAACAACGAACCACTTTGTATGCCTACCACACGCGCCAGATCACGTACGGTGGTACGGTTGTAACCTTGATGTCGAAACAAATGGGCAGCAGCGCGTAATACACGACCTCGTGGACTATCATCTAACCCTCCCATAACGGGAATATCTTCTAAAGCCTTGATAGTCATCATATTCATGAATGATCCTGCGATTTTGCATCGTTAAATTCTAACATTTTTTTGTAATTCTTAGGTCAAGCTACTTTACAAACCAAGCGCTTGCTTTGTATCTTAGTACGACATGAACAACAAGGCTAGTCATCATGCAAAATTCCAGCGATGAACGGATCATACGTATAGGTTGCGCAGCAGGATTCTGGGGCGATACCAACACGGCTGCTTTCCAGCTGGTTAAGCACGCCCCCATTCAATACCTCGTATTTGATTACCTGGCTGAGATCACGATGTCCTTACTGGCCAAGGCCAGGGATAAAAACCCTGAAGAGGGTTATGCCACGGATTTTGTTACGCGTGTCATGGCACCTTTATTGCCTGAAATTGCTCGCAAAGGCATTAAAGTCGTCAGCAATGCGGGCGGTGTCAATCCTCTCAGTTGTGCACGCGCTTTGGAACAGATCATTAATGCTGCCGGGTTATCCCTGAAAGTGGCCGTGGTGGATGGTGATGACCTGCTTGATCGAGCCACTGAACTTAAGCAACACGGTATCGTGGAGATGTTTGATGGTCGCCCCCTGCCTGATCAGCTCACCAGTATCAATGCCTATCTGGGCGCTCAACCAGTTCGTGCAGCGCTGGCTGCGGGAGCTGACATCGTAGTCACAGGCCGTATCGTCGATTCCGCTTTGGTACTCGGCCCCCTGATGCATGAATTTGGCTGGTCTGACCAAGATTATGATCTATTGGCGCAAGGTTCGCTCGCCGGTCATTTGATTGAATGCGGCGCCCAGTGCACGGGCGGCAATTTTACCGACTGGGAAAGCGTTCCTGGTTACGAAAATATGGGATTTCCTGTCGCGGAGTGTTTTGCTGATGGTCGGGTGATCATCACCAAGCCTGAAAAAACCGGTGGCTTGGTAAGTACCGCTACCGTTGCAGAGCAATTGGTCTATGAAATTGGAGACCCAGCTGCCTATATGCTCCCTGATGTTATCTGTAATTTTACCCAGGTCCAACTCACCCAGATTGCAGAAAACAGGGTTTTAGTAGAAGGCGCACGTGGCCTGCCCCCCTCACTCACCTATAAAGTTTGTGCCACCTATCTGGATGGGTACCGTGTCAGCGCCAGTTTTATGCTGGGTGGACAAGATGCCAGACGCAAGGGTGAACGTGTTGCTCAGGCCATCTTGAGTAAAGTCCAGCATGTTATGGGGCAACGCGGAGCCCCCCCCTTTAGCGAAACCTGCGTGGAAATTCTGGGTAGTGAATGGACCTATGGTGAGCATGGGCGTATGCAGGACTCACGCGAAGTCGTCGTTCGATTAACCGCACGACATTTTATCAAAGAAACGCTCATGTTTCTGGCTTCAGAAATAGCTCAGGCAGCCACCGGCATGGCCCCAGGCATTACCGGTATTGTGGGTGGGCGCCCCAAAGTAGCCCCCGTCATACGTCTGTACTCTTTTCTGCTGAATAAATCTGAAGTTCAAGCACAAATCCACGTCAACGGTCATACCGAAACGGTTTCTCAGCAAGCAGGTCAGGCCCGTTCAGAGGTGAAGCCTGTGCCTCAGGGAGAAACGGCACAGGTACTGCCGGCTAACTCGACGCAAGTCGCCTTGGTACGTTTAGCTTGGGCCCGTTCAGGAGATAAGGGCAACCACAGTAATATCGGTGTCATTGCACGCCGCCCTGAATATCTACCCTGGTTACGACGAGCCCTGACACCCGAGCAGGTGGCTGCCTATTTTAGTCATGTGCTGGATGCTGAAAACGGACGCGTGACACGGTATGAACTCCCTGGTTTACATGCTCTTAATTTTTTACTGGAAAATGCTTTGGGCGGTGGCGGCATGGCCAGTTTACGAGCTGATCCACAAGGCAAGGCTTTCGCCCAACAGCTTCTGGATATGCCTATAGACCTGCCTACCGACTTACTACAGGAGCATGCATGATGTCAGCCTACCAATCGGTATTTCGACCTGATCTCTTTAAGGACCAGGTCATGATTATCACCGGTGGTGGCAGCGGTATAGGTCGTTGTACCGCCCACGAACTCGCTGCACTGGGTGCTCATGTGGTACTGCTTGGGCGCAAACAGGAAAAGCTCGATCATGTTCAGACGGAGATCATGACCGATGGTGGTTCAGCCAGCACCCATGTCTGTGATATCCGCGATGAAGAGATCGTCAAGACCACGATCAGTGACATCCTCAAAGCACATGGTCGTATCCATGGTCTGGTGAATAATGCCGGCGGCCAGTTTCCTTCACCTTTGGAGATGATCTCTGCAAAAGGCTTTGAGGCTGTTGTACGCAATAACCTGACCGGTACCTTTCTCATGATGCGTGAGGTTTATACGCAATGCATGCAGGATCACGGTGGCTCCATGGTAAATATGACCGCAGATATGTGGGGAGGCATGCCGGGTATGGGGCACTCTGGTGCAGCTCGCGCCGGGGTAGAAAACCTGACCAAGACAGCGGCGGTTGAATGGGCTCGTTCGGGTGTCCGTATTAACGGGGTAGCCCCAGGCTGGATCATGTCATCGGGCATGGATACCTATCAAGGCGTCATGAAAACCATTATTCCTACGCTTAAAGCCAAAGTGCCCCTCAAGCGTATGGGCACAGAGTCCGAAGTCAGCGCGGCCATCTGCTTTTTACTGTCAGCGGCCAGCAGTTTTATCACTGGGGTGACCTTGCGCATTGATGGAGCAGCTTCACAGGGGTCACGCATCTGGGAGTTGGCTGATCATGAACGCTCAGCCGCTTATGATGGCTTCCACCGTGCCTTTATTCCCGACGTACTCAAACAGGACGAGAGCTGAAACCATGACTATCCTGGAATCCATGCTGGATACGCAAAGCGCTGCCTTTCTCGAGCAGCGACGCCTGATGCTTGAGAAGGTTGAAGAAGTTCAACATATCTCGCAAAGCGTACACGCCAAAGCCGAGAAGCAAAGAGAGAAATTTGCTAAAAAGAAAAAACTATTACCGCATGAACGCATCCAACGCTTGCTGGATCCCGGATCACCGTTTCTGGAGATCTGTCCCTTGGCCGGGTACATGATGCATGATGACAAAGATGGCAGTGAGGCAGGCGGCGGCATCATCTCAGGCATAGGCTTTGTCGGCGGTGTACGCTGTATGGTCAGCGCCAATAACAGTGCCATCAAGGGAGGCACGATTACTCCCGCAGGTTTGAAAAAAACCTTACGCTTGCAAGAAATTATCATGCAAAACCGTTTGCCCTCCGTCGTGCTGTCTGAAAGCGGAGGGGCTAATTTAAATTACGCTTCTGAAATTTTTGTGGAAGGCGCACGTACGTTTGCCAATCAGGCGCGCTTATCCGCCGCAGGCTTACCCCAGATAACGATCGTGCATGGCAATGCGACAGCGGGTGGAGCGTATCAGCCAGGACTGTCCGACTATGTCATTGCGATTCGACAGCGAACGGCCATGTTTTTGGCAGGCCCTCCCCTGCTACTGGCTGCGACCGGTGAAGTAGCTACGGAAGAGGATCTTGGTGGTGCTGTCATGCACGCCCAGGTAGCAGGTACCGCTGAATACCTGGCCGAGGATGATGCCGATGCCATCAGCATTGCTCGTGATGTGGTGGCGCAGTTAGGCTGGAATGATCGTCTTTCCGCGACTACCCGTGTGGCTAGTCAGGAGCCACGCTATGCTGCCGATGATTTACTGGGTATAGTCCCTTCAGACAGCAGGACACCCTACGATACCCGAGAAATTGTCGCACGCATTGCAGACAACTCCGAGTTT
This sequence comes from Pseudomonadota bacterium, assembly GCA_021804355.1. GTDB lineage: Bacteria > Pseudomonadota > Gammaproteobacteria > Pseudomonadales > Moraxellaceae > JABEVH01. The sequence continues at coordinate 23,067 of JAJZHP010000017.1, forward strand.
CTTGAATTCAAGAACGACTATGATGAACAAACCGTTTGTGGCTGGCTGCGACTAGGAGGCATCAGTTGCGGCTATATAGGTAATAACGGCCCCATTACCCCGCAAGGCGCTAGCAAGGCTGCTCAATTTATACAGCTATGTGACCAGACAGGGCGCCCCCTGCTGTTTTTTCATAACACCACAGGCTTTATGGTGGGCACGGATTCTGAGCAGCATGGTGTCATCAAGCATGGCTCCAAGATGATACAGGCCGTTGCTAATTGTCGCGTACCCAAGATCTCTATGGTGATCGGAGGCTCTTACGGTGCAGGCAACTACGCCATGTGTGGCCGAGGTCTGGATCCGCACTTCATTTTCAGCTGGCCTAATAGCAAAACAGCGGTCATGGGGGGAGCACAGGCAGGTAAGGTTTTGCGGCAGGTCACCGAAGCCAAGCAAATGAAAATGGGGATAACCCCCGACCCAAATGTGCTGAGCCTGATCGAACAGTCGGCCGCCCATAATCTTGATGCGCAGTCAACCGCGCTCTTTAACACGGCCCATCTGAATGACGATGGCATCATTGATCCACGCGATACCCGCAAGGTTCTGTTGTTTGTGCTTGATACTATTGATGAAGCACAACGGCGTAGCCTACATCCCAATGTTTACGGCGTTGCGCGTTTTTAATCCAGGAGCTTCCTCATGCAATTTTCTGCTGAACATGAAACACTGCGCAAAACAACCCGTTCCTTTGTTGAAAAGGAGCTGAGTCCCAACATTGATGCCTGGGAAGAGGCTGGTGCTTTTCCCGCTCATGAGGTATTTCGCAAGCTCGGTGAACTAGGCTTGCTCGGCATTTGCAAACCTGCTGAATACGGGGGCATGGCACTGGATTATTCCTATAATGTGGTGGTCGCGGAAGAACTGGGACGTGCTGGCTGTGGTGGTGTACCTTTGGCTATCGGTGTTCAGACCGATATGGCCACACCTGCTTTGGCACGTTTTGGTTCCGATGAACTGCGTGCCCGGTTCCTGGCTCCAGCCATTCGTGGCGAGTTTGTAGCAGCAATTGCGGTCTCTGAGCCCGGCGCTGGCTCTGACGTTGCCGCTATCACGACCCGTGCGGTCAAGGACGGCGATGATTATGTGATCAACGGCACTAAGATGTGGATTACCAACTCCACACAAGCTGATTTTTTCTGTGTCCTTGCCAATACCAGTGATGACAAACCTCATATCAACAAATCGTTGATCGTTGTCCCCGCCCATACCCCAGGCATCAGTCTATCGCCTAAGCTCAATAAATTAGGCATGAGATCATCGGATACCGCTCAGGTCTTTTTCGATAACGTGCGCGTGCCTCAGACTAACCGTATCGGTGGTGAAGGCATGGGTTTTATGATGCAGATGATGCAGTTTCAGGAAGAACGCCTCTGGGGAGCTGCCAATGCTTTAGGGGGTCTGCAGGCTTGTATCGATGTCACTATTGATTACTGCCGACAACGCCATACCTTTGGACAAGCCTTGATCAACAATCAAGTCGTCCACTTTCGTCTTGCTGAATTGCAGACAGAGGTTGAGTTGCTAAGGGCACTGATTTATCAAGCGACCGAGGCGCACTGCCGGGGTGAAGATATCACCAAGCTGGCCTCCATGGCCAAACTTAAGGCAGGCCGACTCATGCGTGAAGTCTCGGATGCCTGCCTGCAATACTGGGGTGGTATGGGCTATATGTGGGACAACCCGGTCAGTCGCGCCTTCCGCGATGGCCGACTGGCTTCCATCGGTGGTGGTGCTGACGAAATCATGCTGGGCATTATCTGCAAGCTCATGAACATTCTGCCCTCTCGTAAAAAATCCAACACAGGGGATAAGGTATGAATCTTCCTGAGTTCCAGACACTGAACGTGACCCATGATCGTGGTGTATTGCAGGTTCGATTAAATCGCCCTGAAGTACGCAATGCCATGAGTCTGGCTATGGTCCATGAGTTGATCAAGGTGATGGACTGGGTAACTGAGAACGCTTTACGTGCCGTGGTATTGCGTGGAGAACAAGGCCATTTCTGCGCCGGTGGTGATGTTCAGGATATGGTGAAAGCACGTATGCAAGCTGCTGAGGTCACGCAAGCTGATCCCTATGCCGCCTTAAATCGTGCCTTTGGTCATTTGTTGCAAAAGGCTGAACATTTACCCGCCGTACTGATTGTCGTTTTGGAAGGTGCTGTACTGGGTGGCGGATTGGGACTCACGGCGGTTTCTGACGTAGCTATCGCTCATCAACAAGCCAAGTTTGGTTTACCCGAAACAGGGCTGGGATTGATTCCTGCTCAGATTGCCCCCTTTTTGGTGCGCCGTATGGGATTAACGACAACCCGTCGCCTGGCCCTCCTCGGCTTGCGCTTTGATGCCGATGAAGCACGTCGCTGTGGACTGGTCCATGAGGTGGCTATGACCGATGAAGAGCTGCAAACCATGCTCGAACATACTTTGCAGCAAGTAAGGCAATGCGCACCTCAAGCCAATCGTGTCACCAAACAACTTCTACTGAGCAGTCCGAATGAAGCGGAGCTAGATGCCTGGCTGGATAAGGCAGCCAAGCATTTTTCAGAGGCTGTACGTGGTGCTGAGGGCATGGAAGGTACGATGGCTTTTATGCAGAAACGTCCCGCTACCTGGACTCAAGACTAAGGATCGCCAACATGTCATTGCGCAAATTACTGATTGCCAATCGTGGAGAAATCGCCTGCCGCGTTATACGTACGGCTCAAGCTCTGGGTTTTCGGACGGTAGCGGTATACAGCGACGCTGATCGCCATGCCCGTCATGTGCAAATGGCTGATGAAGCTGTTTATCTGGGGGCATCACAGGTACAACAGTCTTATCTGAACACAGAGGCACTGCTACACGCCGCCCAGTGCAGTGGTGCACAAGCGATACACCCGGGCTACGGATTCCTCTCAGAAAATGCAGATTTTGCTCGCCTCTGCCAGGAGGCAGGACTGATCTTTGTTGGGCCTGATCCTCATGCTATAGAACTGATGGGTAGCAAGCGTCTGTCCAAGATTGCCATGCTGCAGGCAGGTGTACCTTGTGTGCCAGGCTATGAAGGTGAGGCACAGGATGAAGCCACCTTGATGGCTGAGGCACAGCGCATCGGTTACCCGCTGATGATCAAGGCATCTGCAGGAGGTGGGGGTCGTGGCATGCGCAAAGTTGAGGGTGAGCATGATCTACTGGCAGCCCTGCGCACCGCTCGATCAGAAGCCCTGAATGCTTTTGGCAGTGGTGAATTGATACTGGAAAAAGCTGTTATCGACCCTCGTCATGTAGAAATTCAGATATTTGCAGACCGACATGGGCATTGCCTTTATTTAGGTGAGCGTGACTGCTCCATACAGCGGCGCCATCAAAAGGTGGTCGAGGAGTCGCCTTGCCCGGTCATGACTCCTGAACTGCGTCAACGCATGGGTGAAGCAGCTGTTGCCGCTGCTCGTTCCTGTCAATATGTGGGTGCGGGTACGGTGGAGTTTTTGTTAGATGAGCGTGGACAGTTCTACTTTCTGGAAATGAATACGCGTCTTCAGGTTGAACATCCTGTGACCGAACTGGTGACAGGGTTAGACTTAGTTGAACTGCAACTCAGGGTGGCATCGGGTGAGCCCCTGCCACTCACTCAGGATGAAGTGTCTCTCAAGGGACATGCTATTGAGGTCAGATTCTACGCCGAAGACCCCAGTCATGAATTCTTGCCGCAAACAGGCCCCATCCATCGTTGGCTTCCCGCAGAAGGCCCTGGTATTCGAATTGATCATGGCTTGTGCGAAGGGGGCGAAGTTTCACCTTTTTATGACCCCATGCTGGCTAAGATTATCGCCTATGGCCATCACCGCCAGGATGCCTGTCGACGGTTATTACGCGCTGTAGAGGATACCGTTCTGCTCGGTGTCATCCATAACAAGGCTTTTCTTATTGACGTGTTAAGTCATGATGCTTTTCTTGCAGGCCAAACCCATACCGGCTTTATACAGCAACATCTACTCAAGGCAGCTTCGCTGCAGGAAACCAGGGCCCATGATCTGGAGTTCTCTCTGGCAGCCTTGATTTATCTGCATGCCTCACGTCCTGATCTACTGCAAGGCTGGCGTTCACAACCAGGTCTCGGCAGTCCCTTGATACTAGGACAAGGTGATCAGGTGCAACCTTTGCTGGTCATTACCCGTGACCAGCACCACTATGACATCATCATGGATGATCGTGCTCTGAGTTTGGAAGTCATTAGCCTGGATGATAAGAGGCTGGTCTTCCAGGCAGGGCGATATCGCCAGCAACGTTACTATGCTAAACAAAATGACAAGGTTTATCTTGATAGCCATCACGGCAATCTATCGTTTATCAACCAAACTCACCAACGTAGTCAGGGTGCTGAAACTAGCGGCACAGGGCGTATCTTGGCACCTATGGATGGAAGCATTATGGCAGTCTTGGTTGAAGTCGGTCAGTCAGTCAAGAAAGGCGATACCTTACTGGTACTGGAAGCTATGAAAATTGAGCATCCTATCAAGGCTGATCGTGATGGCAACGTGGCTAGCATTAACGTACAAGCTGCCACCCAGGTGAAGAAGCGTCAGGGCTTGATCAGCATCGAGGCTGGCGTATGAGCGCCTTACAGGGTTTAACCCTGTTTATCACCGGGGGGACGCGGGGTATAGGTCGCGCTATTGCCCTGCGTTTGGCGCGAGAAGGGGTCAATATTGTTCTGGCAGCCAAGACGGATACGCCGCATCCTCATCTTCCGGGAACCCTGGATAGTGTCTGTGCCGAAGTCAAAGCCTTAGGTGCCCAGGCGCTTGGTATTAAAGCTGATGTGCGCCAACCCGAGCAGATTGAAGCAGCCATGCTGCAAGCAGCCGAGCATTTTGGTCATCTTGATATCGTGATTAATAATGCAGGTGCCATTCACCTGGCGGGACTGGAAGGCACCAGTCTTAAACAGTTTGATCTGATGCAGTCCGTCAATGAGCGAGCCAGTTTTATTGTAGCTCAGGCAGCCTTACCCTACCTTAAGGTCTCGCGTCATCCGCATCTCCTTAGTCTGTCGCCGCCCCTGAATTTAAGCCCAGCCTGGTTAGGTCGATTTGCTCCCTACACCTTATCTAAGTATGGAATGACTTTGCTCATGCTAGGTTTGGCTGAAGAATTTCGTGGTTATGGTATTGCCTGTAATACCTTGTGGCCACGGACCTATATCGCGACCAGTGCCACCGAACGCTTTGCTGGCGAATCGGTGCGAGGTGTCAGCCGTACGCCGGACATCATGGCAGATGCCGTCTTGGCTTTATTGCAGATGCAACCCGTACCGACAGGTAAATCCTGGCTTGATGAAGAGCTTCTCAAGCTGTCAGGCGTCGAGGATTTCAGTCCTTATACTTTTCCGGGGAGTCAGGATGATGCTTTGCAATTGGATTTTTATGTGGACGCCTGACAGATCTGACATGCCAGCCCTGACCTCCAGGCTCTTGCCAGCCGGATGAGTTGCGGCTAAGGTACGGCTTGTCCGTGCCTGCAGTCACGTTAAGCGTCTGAAAAGTGCACAATCTATTTCTATAGCCCCCTGTCAATGAGGATTTCCATGAGCCAGGACGACGTTATTACCTTGTCACAAGTTGCCCGCAAGGTCCCGGAGTTTCTGACCCATCTGCCTACCATGATCAAGGGTCTGCGTATCAGTGCAGATACCGACCCCAACAAAACTGTCGGGTTAGGCTGGGCTTTTGAGCAGGCTACCCGTCGTAATCCTCATGGTCCCGCAGTTTTGTACCATGAGCAACGCTACACTTATGCTCAATTTAATCAGTGGGCCAATCGCATAGCACATTACTTTTTAGGGCAAGGTTTTGCCAAGGGTGATGTGGTGGCTTTATTGATGGAGAATCGGCCTGAGCTACTGGCTACCGCGACCGGCCTGGCCAAGATTGGTGTGGTTTGTGCCCTGGTCAATACCTCACAGCGTGATCGTGTACTGGCCCACTCGATCAATTTGGTGAAACCTAGAGCAGTTATCCTGGGGCAGGAATTACATCAACCTTTTGCTGACGTACATCCTAGCCTGAATATTGATAAGGGGACTGTCTACTGGTTTGCAGATCAGGACGTACATCAGGATGTGGGTACAGCTCCTGAAGATTATATCAATTTGCAGTCAGCTATTGCCCGTTGCCCCGTGTTTAATCCCAGCACGACGTCACATATCTTCCGTCATGATGGGCTTTTTTATGTTTATACCTCAGGGACGACGGGGTTACCCAAAGCTGCTATTTTTACCCATGGGCGTTGGATGAAAGCCTACGGCGCCTTTGGTTACGGTACGGTACGCTTTAACAGCCATGACATTCTGTATAATACCCTCCCTCTGTACCATGCAACGGCTATGGTGGTTTGCTGGGGTTCGTGTATTGCAGGTGCTGCAGGTATCGCCTTGCGGCGTAAGTTTTCAGCACGTGAATTCTGGAATGATATTCGTAAATACAATGCCACCAGTTTTGGCTATGTCGGTGAGCTATGCCGATACTTATTAGAAGTACCTGCAGACGCACGTGATCAGCAGCATCGGGTTCGCAAGATTCTTGGCAATGGCCTGCGTCCCGGCATCTGGACTCCCTTTAAACAACGATTTGGTATCGACGAGGTTCTTGAGCTCTACGCCTCCAGTGAAGGTAATGTGGGATTTACCAACCTGTTTAACTTTGACAATACGGTTGGATTTTCACCCTTACCCTATGCCATCGTTGAATACGATAAGGAAACCGAACAACCCGTCCGAGGCAAGGATGGATTTTTATGTCGGGTAAAAAAAGGCCAAGCTGGTCTTCTCATCGCTGAGATTACGGATAAGACTCCTTTTGATGGTTATACCGATCCTGCCAAGAATGAATCCTGTATTCTTCATGATGTTTTTGTTCAAGGCGACCGCTATTTCAATACCGGTGACTTGCTGCGAGACATAGGCTTTCGCCATGCTCAGTTCGTTGACCGTACAGGCGACACCTTCCGCTGGAAAGGAGAAAACGTTTCTACGACCGAAGTTGAAAATATCATGGGCGTTTTTGGACAAATCGTCGATGCGGTGGTCTATGGCGTTGAAATCCCAGGTACCAACGGTAGAGCGGGTATGGCGGCTATTACCCCTCGCACAGAAATTAGCCATATCGATTTTCATTTGCTCTACGAGTATTTGCGTAAAGAGTTACCTCCCTATGCCATACCTGTGTTCATCCGCATTATGAAACAGATGGAGACCACGGGTACGTTCAAATACCAGAAGGTCAATCTGAAAAAAGAAGGGTTTGATGCGGCCCAAGTCAAGGGAGATGCCCTACTGGTATGCTTGCCAGGCACGCATGCGTACACCCCACTCACGGAAGAAATTCACCAGAATATCCTGGATGGACAATACCGGTTCTAAGGGAGGTAGCCAGGCATTCATGGACTTGCATGATTGCCTGGCTACCTGATAAAACCTTGCAGTTGCTATCGTTTAACCTATGCTGTTTCATCATAGTGTGATCATAAATAACCTTCATTTGAATGGGATGGATGACCCTGTTGAGACTGTGTCGATGGCTATGGCTGTTGCTGTGGATGCCCTATGTCTATGGAGCATCCGATAGTGACATACAGCTTCATGGTTTTGGTACCCTGGGTTTAGCTGCAGGAGATCAGGCTAATGTGTCAGCCTTGCGTGATCTCTCCAGCAATCAGGGTACGACACACTATGGAAATCCCTTGGCGACCGACTCGAGATTGGGCCTACAGCTTGATGCAGGTTTGGGGCATGATTTATCTGCCACAGCGCAAGTAGTTGGCGCCTACCGACTGAATCAAAGCATCGGATCTATTCTGCAATGGGCTTTTGTTAAATATCAGCCTGAAGCCTCCTGGAGTTTGCGCTTGGGCCGAATTGGCACCGATGCTTTTTTGCTGTCGGATCAACGCAACGTCGGGTTTACCTATTTAAGGGTCAGGCCTCCGGTTGAGTTTTATGGATTTCTCCCGCTTTATTCGGTTGATGGTGGTGACTATCAGTATTCCCACCCTTGGGGTGACGGAGTGCTTACAGCTAAGGCATTTTTGGGCCAATCCAATCCTTATTACTTCATTCACGGCAGTTCTCTGGCTGCTAATACGTCAACGGAACAACAGCTGCATCCCATTGAAGGCGGAGACTTGGTATGGAAAAATGATGACTGGATTTTGCACTCAGCTTATGTGACGCTAGAAGTTGATGCCTCCTTACCTGGATTAGATCCCCTGATTCAAATGGCGCAACAGGCCGGTGCCCAGTATCCTCCGGCAGCCGTGAGCGCACAAAATATCTCAGTCAAAGATAGTCATATTCAGTTTATCGAGAGTGGGATGGCGTATGATGGAGAACACTGGAATTTAGCTTCAGAGCTGAGTGAAACGCTGTTTCAGAGCCAGTTTAAAGCCAACATGGCCTCAGGTTATGTCACCCTGGGTTATCATCTGGAGGCTTGGACACCTTTCATAGGGTATTCCCGCGTTTGGCAGATACGTACGGCACCGACGGCTAATGTAGCGGCGGCACCTCCCCCGCTACAGCCCTTGCTAAATGCTATCAATATCTCAGTGTTTCAATTGACTAATGAAAATCAGTACACCCAATCCCTGGGAGTACGTTGGGATTTTTACAATAATTTTGATCTCAAGGCGCAATGGGACCGCTCTGTGGTACTAGGACAAGGCGATGAGCTTTGGGCCACCCGTGTTGGTACGGTTCCACGACAGCAGGGTGTGAATATGTTGTCGCTGACCTTGGATTGGGTGTTCTGATGTTGCGCACAGGCCTGATGTTATGGATGCTCCTGGCCCTCTGTCTGCAGGGCAGAGCCGATGTGGCTGTCATCGTCAGTAACCATAGCTCCTTAGGTAATCTGACCCGCGAACAAGTCCTCGACATCTACACCGGTCGATTGCTGACCCTGCCCAGTAATGAGATTCCCTTGCCCATGGATCTGCGCGGCACTCCTCTGGCTCGTCAGTATTTTTATCAGGACCTGACGGGAAAAAGTTTGCCGCAGATAAATTCCTATTGGGCGCGACTGCTATTTTCTGGTCAGGCTACCCCGCCGCGGCTTCTTCCTGATGCTCATGCCATGATCAAAGCTGTCCGTGAAAACTCAGCAGCCTTAGGTTTTATCGACGAGCATGATATTTCATCAGGGGTTAAAGTTCTTTTTACCCTGCCTGCTCCCTAATAGAAAACTTAGGGACGCAACATAGGCGACTTCTTCGACTAGACTACCTAGACATGTCAACCAAGCGTGCACTCCTGATGAAATCATTGGCCTGGAATAGTCTAAAAGTACAAGTTCCTCTCCATGTCATTCGTACGGCTTTGGTAGTAGGAGTCATCGCCGTAATTTTAGGATATATGACAGCTTATCAGGCAGCACTCAAGGATGGTCACCAGCATGTGGCTGAATCCTTATCTGCCTTGACCTACACCGCTGCAATTGCTGCATTTACCCATGATCAACCCATGACACAGGATGTGCTTAAGGGCTTACTGCAAAACTCATATATCTGCCGAACGCGTATACAAAGCGATGATGGGCTATTGCAAGTAGAGCAGGGTCAACTCCATCCAAGCCGGGCCTGTCAGCCGGGCCTAGTTATTCAGCTGTATTCTCCCTTTGAAAATGAGCGCCATATAGGTCAGCTGCGCGCTGACATCTATAGGCCCGCAATTCAACAGCGAGCTTTTGCCACGGCGTTCAATGAAACACTGGCCTTACTACTCCTTCTTCTGGCCTCTACCTGGGCATCATGGCGCGCTATCCATCGTTTGTTAACCCGCCCTATGCTGAAACTGGCCGCTCAAGTTCATGCTATCCAGCCGGGAAGCTCACAGCGGCTAAAGCCATTGATGCAGCATCAACGCAATGAGCTCAATCGCCTGGCTGACGATATCAATCATTTGCTGGAAACCGTTGAGGGCACCTTAAGTGAGGAGCGCAAGCTGAGGACCCTGATTGAGGCTTTGCAGCATCAATACCAGTCCATTTTTGAATATGCCCGTACGGGTATTGCCATGCTTGATAAGCAAGGCCGTTGCACACTAGCCAATCCCGCTGTTGCTAAAATGTTGCGCTGGAATCTCAAGGTCGATGGGCCGTTCTGTCTTTGGGGCGACTGGATAAAAGAGACCTTTCAGGATGCGCAAAGTTTTAGCCAACTGGTCACCAGTGCACTTGATACCGGTCGGGTGATGGCCTCTGATTTACCGCTGCAATCCCCCCGTAACCAGACGTCTTGGCTGAATGTATCCGTCTCTGCTCACCTGCCTTCGGGAGGGCAACTGGTTGAATGTGTACTGATCGATATCAGTGAGCGTAAACAGCGTGAGGATGCCACGCGTTATCAGGCTGAACATGATCCTCTGACTCATCTCCATAATCGCGCCTCAGGTATTCAGACCTTGGAAAACCATCTGTCGGGGGGGTTATCTACAGGAGCCTTGCTCCTCATTGATGTCGACCATTTCAAACAAATTAACGATACCTTTGGTCATGCTGCGGGTGATGCCGTATTAATCCATCTCGCTAAACGCATGATGAGTGCGGCACGGGCTGCTGATGTGATTGCTCGTCTGGGGGGCGATGAATTTTTAATGGGTTTACTGGATACCGGTGAAGCATCCAATTTGAGCCGTATCCTGGACAGATTATTAAGTCAGGTAACACGGCCCATAGAAATTCTCCCCGGCGTTTGGGAATGCGTTGGTATCTCCGTAGGAGTGGCACTCTTCCCTCAGGCTAGTTTGGATATCACCAGCTTAATGAGTCACGCTGATCGGGCCATGTATCGTGTCAAACAAGCTGGACGTTGTGGCTACTGTATTTATGATGGTGAAGATTTTTCGGAAGTTCAGATGAAATCTTTACCCACCAGTCTATTGATGGAAGCTGGCCATGAACCCTCTTCCTGACCTATGCTAATATCATACCAAGGTATGATGGCAGAACCCTATATTTCTGCTTAGTTTTGCTGAGATATGGCCAAGTACTCCACTTTTAAGGCGAGGCATTTAACTAAAGGGGTGAGCTCAGAATTTTATGCAGTTAACCACAATTATGTATTTGTTACATAAATGCTTAGAAAACATGAATATTTTATTAATATACAGAGTTACCCACACCCCTTGTGGATAACTCTGTGGAAACTTCAATCCAAAAATCAAAAGTCAATCTTGACAAGAATTCCTTACTTGATGAATCAACCTGCCTAAAGACATAGACCTTAAATTATTCACTTAAAAAACAATGGGTTGATGTTATAGTAAGTTTTTTGACCGACAATCCTGGAATCTTCGATAGATTGTCCTACAGCATGTGATCCTCTGTGCAAAACTGTTAACCTCAACACAGAAACCTGCCATGGGCTAGCTTCATTTTTAGACTATTAACCTGTTTAGCCCGATTTAAGCAGCTGATCACGCAGGTTTTGGATGGTGTCACGCAAACGGGCGGCCTCTTCAAATTCAAGTTGTCGTGCTTTT
>JAJZHP010000102.1 GCA_021804355.1 Pseudomonadota bacterium
CACGAATTTTAAGGTTATGGCTCAAAGAGAAGGGTCTGCCCCGGCCAAGTCGCCAGCTGATGCAGCGTCTGTGTACGGAATTTCTGGAAGTGACCGGGGGTACAGCGCCGTTATTGAGCTGGTCAGGTGTTGAAGTCTGTCGTTTCCGTGGGCAGTTGCACGCTGCCTGGCAAACTTCAGATCTTAAAGAATTTCATGCGTCCTGGGATATGCAGCAGCCCTTGCCGTTGCCCGGCCATAGAGTTTTGCTGGCGCAGCAGGTTCAAGGCCGTGGTTTGCGCAGGCCTGCTGAGGGTTATGTGCAGGTGAGGGGGCGGCAGGGAGGCGAAACCATGCGACTTTATCAGCAGGGCCCACGTCAGGATATCAAAACGCTGATGCACTCTTGGGCGATTCCACCTAAAAGCCGGTTTCGTTGCCCTATGGTCTTTATAGGAGATGACCTGGTTTGTGTGCCAGGATTCGCCATGGCTGAGGACTACACCGTCAGAGCGGATGAAATTGGGTACGAGTTAAAAGTTATAGGTTAAGGTTTTTTGGCTTTCGATGAGGCTGGGGGGCGGCATTGCGTTGATGCGTTTGCTGCTGCGTGGTAGACTTCCCTCCCATCCTGAGCAGATGCTTTTTGCTAAAGCCTGCTTCGTCATTCCCCGCAACGCAGTCTGGATTTCTCAATGACCAAGTACATATTTGTGACGGGTGGGGTGGTATCTTCTTTGGGTAAGGGCATATCGGCCGCTTCGCTGGCTGCTTTGCTGGAAGCCCGGGGTTTATCCATCACCATGCTTAAGATGGATCCTTATATTAATGTTGATCCCGGAACCATGAGTCCGTACCAGCACGGCGAAGTTTTCGTCACGGGCGATGGTGCGGAGACGGATCTCGATCTCGGTTATTATGAGCGGTTTCTACGCCATGGTCGCATGACGCGTAGCAACAATTTTACCAGTGGACGTATTTATTCCGATGTCATACAACGGGAGCGCCGAGGTGATTATCTAGGGGCTACGGTGCAGGTCATTCCTCATATCACCGATGCGATTAAGCAACGTGTGCTGGATGCAGGTGCTGGTTTTGATGTGGCCATCGTTGAAATCGGTGGTACCGTCGGTGATATCGAGTCTTTGCCATTTATGGAAGCCGTGCGTCAACTGCGTGTGGAGTTGGGGAGTAGCGGATCTCTGTTGGTTCATTTGACGCTGGTGCCGTATATTGCCTCGGCGGGTGAGACCAAAACCAAACCTACCCAACACTCGGTGAAGGAACTGCGTTCCATCGGGCTTCAGCCCGATGTATTGATCTGCCGTTCAGATCATGAAATTTCTCCGGATTCCCGTCGTAAAATAGCGCTCTTTACCAATGTCGAAGAACGCGGGGTCATTCTTGCTCCGGATGTGGCTACGATTTACATGATTCCGCGCTTGCTCCATGAGCAGGGGCTTGATGATCTGGTGCTGGAAAAACTGCACTTGTCCTGCCCGCCTGCTGACTTGAGTGACTGGAACCAGGTGGTCGATGCTCTGTTAAATCCGGAACACGACGTCACTATCGCGATGGTTGGCAAGTACATCGAATTACTTGATGCCTACAAGTCTTTAAATGAAGCCCTGTTGCATGCAGGTATACAGCTTTGTGCACGTGTACATATTGAGTATGTGGATGCTGAGATCATTGAGCAGGATGGTGTGTCCGTGCTGGAGCATGTCGATGCCATCTTAGTTCCTGGTGGGTTTGGTGATCGTGGCACCGAGGGAAAAATTGCGGCGGTTCGCTATGCGCGTGAGCACAATATACCCTACTTGGGTATTTGCTTAGGCTTGCAAATGGCGGTGATCGAGTATGCCCGTCATGTGGCTGGCCTTGCGGGTGCTCATTCAACTGAGTTTAAACATCAGCCTGAGCATCCGGTCATAGCGCTTATCAGTGAATGGGTCGATGCCTCTGGACAGACAGAACGGCGTTCCAGTTCATCAGATCTCGGCGGCACCATGCGTTTGGGGGCCCAGCTCTGTCGGCTTGAAGAAGGTAGTCTGGCCTATCAGACCTATGGTCAGGCGGTGATCGAAGAGCGTCATCGTCATCGCTACGAAGTGAATAATAACTATTTGCCAGCGCTGCAGGCAGCAGGGTTGCGCTTCTCAGGTCGTAGTGTCGATGATAATTTGGTGGAAGTCATTGAAATTGCGGATCATCCCTGGTTTATGGCTTGCCAGTTTCATCCCGAGTTCACCAGTTCTCCTCGCACGGGCCATCCCCTGTTCTCGGGTTTTGTGCAGGCTGCCTTAAAGCATGCGGAGGCCAAGGCATGAATGAGATAGGCTTAGGTTCGTTTCGAATAGCCAATCATCTACCCTTCGTGCTTTTTGGTGGTGTGAATGTTTTGGAATCGCGTGATCTGGCCATGGAAGTATGTGGCCACTTTGTGGAGGTGACGGCGGCTCTGGGTATTCCCTATGTCTTTAAGGCATCTTTTGACAAAGCCAATCGTTCTTCTATTCATAGTTTTCGCGGCCCGGGGCTTGAGCAAGGGCTACGCATACTGGAAGAGATCAAGCAGACTTTTAAGGTTCCCCTGTTAACGGATGTGCATGAGCCCTGGCAGGCTGCGCCTGTGGCGGAAGTGTGCGACATTATTCAGTTGCCAGCATTTTTGTCGCGCCAGACGGATCTGGTGGTGGCGATGGCGGCGACGGACGCTATTATCAACATCAAAAAAGCACAGTTTCTGGCTCCCCAGGAAATGCAACATATCATGACCAAGTGTCGTGAAGCGGGTAATGATCGCATCATCTTATGCGAGCGTGGTTCCAGCTTTGGCTACAATAATCTGGTGGTTGATATGCTGGGCTTGGGAGTCATGAAGGCTTTCCAGGTGCCGGTTTTCTTTGATGTCACGCATAGTTTACAAATGCCGGGAGGATTATCCTCATCAGCGGGTGGCCGAAGAGCGCAAGTAACCGAGCTGGCGCGCGCCGGTATGGCCACTGGACTGGCTGGACTGTTTTTGGAAGCGCACCCTAATCCGGATCAGGCACTTTGTGATGGGCCATGTGCTTTGCGATTGTCGCAATTGCCGGCTTTTTTGCAACAAATGAAAGCTCTGGATGATTTGGTCAAAGGGTTTGCTGTGCTGGATACCCATTAAGATTATAGTTAAGGTGAGGAGTTGCTGATGAGTCGCATAGCCGATATTCGTGCCCGTGAAATCCTGGATTCGCGCGGAAATCCTACGGTAGAAGCCGAAGTGTATCTGGAAGATGGTAGTTGGGGACGAGCCTGTGCTCCCTCCGGAGCATCGACGGGGACCCGTGAGGCGCTGGAACTGCGCGATGGCGACCAGCAACGTTATCAGGGCAAGGGTGTACGGTTAGCGGTTGCTAATATCCATAGTGATATTCGTGAGCGCTTGTTGGGCATGGAAAGTGCCCAGCAAGCAGAACTCGACAAGGCCATGATCGAACTGGATGGCACGGAAAGCAAATCACGCTTGGGGGCTAACGCGATGTTGGCCGTCTCGCTGGCTGCTGCCCGTGCTGCAGCGCAAAGCCACAAGTTACCACTTTATGCTTATATAGCGGGGCTTCGTGGTCAAACCACCTACAGTATGCCTGTTCCCATGATGAATATACTGAATGGAGGCGCCCATGCCGATAACACCGTGGATATTCAGGAGTTCATGATTGAGCCTGTGGGTTTTGACAGCTTTGCTGAAGCCTTGCGCTGCGGGGCGGAAATTTTTCATGCGCTCAAATCGGTTTTAAAGTCTCGTGGTTTGAATACGGCGGTTGGCGATGAAGGAGGTTTTGCTCCTAATTTACGCAGCAATGAAGAAGCTCTGACCGTCATTATGGAGGCTATTGCCAAGACGGGTTATCGCGCTGGTGATAATGTTATGCTGGCGCTGGATTGTGCCGCTTCAGAGTTTTATCGTGACGGTAAATATCGCTTGGAAGGCGAGGGGCGCGACTTTGATTCGGCAGGTTTTGTTGAATATCTGGCGGGTCTGGCGGCTCATTACCCCATTATTTCCATTGAAGATGGCCTGGATGAGTCCGACTGGGCGGGCTGGAAGTTATTGACCGATCGTCTGGGGCAGCGTATTCAGATTGTCGGTGATGATTTATTTGTCACCAATCCAGGTATTTTACAGCGTGGGATCGATCAGGGTGTGGCCAATGCCATCCTGATTAAACTCAACCAGATCGGTACACTGACGGAAACGCTGGATGCCATTTATCTGGCCAAGGCCCATGGCTATGCGACCGTCATTTCGCATCGTTCAGGTGAAACGGAAGATAGCACGATTGCGGATCTGGCGGTGGCTACCGCCGCCGGTCAGATTAAAACAGGTTCCCTGTGCCGGTCAGACCGGGTCTCTAAGTACAATCAGCTATTGCGCATTGAAAGTGAATTGGATCGCCGGGCACCTTATCGTGGACGTCTGGAGTTTCGTGGTTTGGCATGAAGATAACGCTGCCGGCAGTACCCTGGGGTCGTTGGCTGTTGATGTTGGCGCTGCTGGTTTTTGTCTGGGCGCAGCTGCGTCTTTGGGTGGGAACCGGTGGCGTGCGTGATATTTTGCGCATTCAACATGCCGTGGTGGCCCAGAAGCAGGAGAATAGGCGTCTACTTGAACGCAACAGGGTATTGCGGGCCGAAGTGCTTGATCTGAAGACAGGAACTACGGCCATCGAGGAACATGCTCGTCTGGATTTAGGTATGGTCCGGAATAATGAGACCTTTTACATGATACCTGGAGCGCCTTCCCCCATGGCTACGCCGTCTCAGACGCAGGAGCCATAATGCGCCTTTGGTGTGTGGTGCCTGCAGCAGGCAAGGGATTACGCATGGGGGCTGCCTGTCCTAAGCAATATCTGCTATTGCTAGGCAAAACCGTATTTTATAGAACCTTGGAACGTTTGTCGCAAATACCTGAGGTAACGGGGTTCAGAATTGCAGTATCCGCACAGGATGAGCGCGCAGCCTTGGAGTTGCCTAGCGATCATCGCATGATCCTGGTTACCGGAGGCGAGGAGCGTTGCCAATCGGTTCAGGCCGCTTTAATCAGTCTGCGAGATGAGGCGGATGATCAGGATTGGGTCTTGGTGCATGATGTTGCCCGCCCCTGTGTTCGCCTGAATGATATTTACCGGTTAATGGAATCTTGTCAGGAACCCGCTGCTGAGGGGGGCTTGTTGGCTACACCCATCGCTGACACCCTCAAGCGGGCCAGCCAGGTTCAGCAGGTTGCTGCGACGGTCGACAGGCGCGACCTGTGGGCGGCGCTAACACCTCAGATGTTTCGCTATGGGCCCTTGCTGCGCTCACTTAACGAGGCAATCGCAAGCGGTCTGATCGTGAGTGATGAGTCCTCGGCGATGGAAGCCCAAGGTTATCATCCACGGTTAGTGCAGGGTGCGCGAGATAATATCAAAATCACACTGCCTGAAGACTTGTCATGGGCGGAGGGAATTTTAATGATGCAGCAGGGAGTAAGCTCATGACGGGATTTCCTTGGCGCGTGGGACAGGGCGTTGATGTGCATCGGTTTACGGAGGGTGATCATGTCATGCTCTGTGGGGTAAGCATACCGCATGATCGAGGTGTGCTAGCCCATTCTGATGGCGATGTCGCCTTACATGCACTTTGCGATGCTCTGCTCGGTGCGCTGGCACTGGGCGACATCGGTAAACATTTTCCTGATACCGATGAGCGTTGGAAAGGTGCGCATAGCCGTGATTTGTTGCGCCAGGTGGTGAGTCTGGTCCATGAACGAGGCTTTGTGGTGGGTAATGTTGATATGACCTTGCTGGCGGAGCGACCACGTATCAGTCCCTGGATAGCCCGTATGCAGGCGGTGGTGGCTGAAGATCTCGCCGTTGACAGTGATGCCGTGAGTATCAAGGCCACTACGACAGAAAAACTTGGGTATGTGGGGCGAGAAGAGGGCTTGATGGCCATGGCGGTGGTTCTCTTGGCGCGTCATTCATGCTCATAGATACCGTTTGGTCCTATGCCTATGGCAAACCGCTGGGGTCGGCTGCCTTTAAAACACAGCCGTCTGATTTTCATGTGCGCGAAGAACTTGGTTTTGACCCAGATGGAGAAGGTGACCATGTGTTGGTCGAGATAGAAAAAACGTCTATGAATACCCGTGATCTGGTAGCTGAACTTATACAACTGACCGGGTTGGCAGAGGTAGATATAGGTTACTGTGGCATGAAAGATAAGCAGTCAGTCAGCACACAATGGTTTAGCTTACATTGGCCTGGTCACCATGAATTACCTGTCAGGGGCGGTGAGCACTGGACTGTTCTGCAAACGTACAAACATCGCCGTAAGCTCAAGCGTGGTTCCCATGCGCGGAATCGTTTCAGTATTCTTTTGCGAGATGTTCAGGCTGATAGGGTGCTACTGGAAAAACGGTGGCAGCTGGCGATTCATCAGGGGGTACCCAATTATTTTGGCGAGCAGCGCATGGGCTATGAACGCCGAAATATACAGCAGGCCTACGCCATGTTGGCGCGTTATGCCAAACGACCTCCGCGACGATTAAGTGCTCGTGAATCCATGCTGGCTTCAGCACTACGCGGCTTCTGGTTCAATCAGGTCTTGTCGCGGCGTATCGAGCTAGGCTCCTGGACCTCATGGTTGCCGGGGGACGTGGTGATGATGGATGGTCGTCATAGTATTTTTACCCCCGAAGCCGATGATGCCGATGTCCTTGACAGGTTAAAGACTCTGGCTTTGCATGTGACTGGGCCTTTGC
Organism: Pseudomonadota bacterium; assembly: GCA_021804355.1. Taxonomy (GTDB): domain Bacteria; phylum Pseudomonadota; class Gammaproteobacteria; order Pseudomonadales; family Moraxellaceae; genus JABEVH01. Next base: position 6,770 of record JAJZHP010000102.1, read on the forward strand.
CCGGTGGTGGTAAAGCCGTGGTGGGCGAGGCTTTGCTTGAGCTGGAACAGCAGTGGTTACGGGAAGATCAGGAAGCCATCAGGCGCATGGCGACCCTGGTTGATCAGCAGCGTCGTAGTCTGCGTTTGCGGTTACAGGATGTCCACTTGGCCTGGGAAGGAGATGATCTCAGGCTAGGCTTTGCCTTGCAGTCGGGTAGTTATGCGACAGCGGTACTGAGAGAACTGGTTAATTTTGAGCCTGAAAGTCAGGAACAACGTGAGTGTGATGATGCGAATTCTGATCAGTAACGACGATGGCGTGCTGGCTCCAGGTTTACGGGCACTGGTAGAAGCCCTTGCCCCGCTGGGTGAGGTGACGGTGGTGGCACCTGAACGGGAATGCTCAGGCTATTCCAGCGCACTAACGTTACAGCAGCCACTCCGTGTCCTGAAACTAGATAATGGTTTTTATTCTGTCAGTGGTACGCCTGCTGATTGTGTGCATCTGGCTTTAAATGGATTTCTCGATTTTGAACCGGATGTGGTGGTTTCAGGTATCAATGCGGGCGCTAACCTGGGCGATGATGTTATCTATTCCGGTACGGTGGCAGCTGCCATGGAGGGACGGTTTTTAGGCAAGCCAGCCTTGGCAGTCTCTTTGTGCGGGCCCCATGTGCGTGAACACGGAGCGCCAGGTTTTGCAGTGGCAGCCCAATGGGTGGCTAAATTGCTCATGCAGGGTACTCAACTCGTCTTGCCTGCGCGTACAGTGCTGAATATCAACGTACCGGATGTGCCGGAAGCTCAGATACGAGGCATACGTATGACCCGGTGCGGGCATCGTGCACGTGCCATGGATTTAAGGCAGATGCAGGATCCACGTGGACGTACGGTCTATTGGATTGGGATGGCTGGAGAGCCTGCCGATGGAGGCGAGGGTACGGATTTTCAGGCCATTGCTGAAAATTTTGTATCGGTGACGCCGCTGACCACCGATATGACAGCGTATGCGGCTTCCACTGCGGTAGTTACCTGGTTGGAGGGCATGGCATGATGCCACCTTATACACCCCAGGAGGTCATGGGGAGTGGTATGACGTCTCCTCGTACGCGTGATCGTATGGTGGAGCGTCTGCAGGAGCAGGGCATCAGTAATTTACGCGTACTTGATGTCATGCGACGTGTTCCCCGGCATTTATTTATCGAGGAAGCCCTGGCGCATCGCGCCTATGAAGACAGCTCCTTGCCCATTGGGCATGGTCAGACCATTTCCCAGCCTTGGGTCGTGGCCAAGATGACTGAAGCCTTGCTGGAGGCTGATGCAGGTCAGCGTAGTGTGCTGGAGATAGGAACGGGCTGTGGTTATCAGACGGCGGTACTGGCTGAACTTTTTGACAAAGTAGTCAGCCTGGAGCGGGTTAAACCCTTGCAAGACAAGGCTCGCGAAAAGTTGCTGCGTCTGAATTACCTGCATTGTGAGCTGTATTATGCTGATGGAATGCAGGGATGGCCGGAGAGCGCGCCATTTGACGGCATTCTTGCAGCCGCTGCACCCTGGGGAGTTCCGCAGGCTTTGGTGGATCAGTTAAGTCCTCAGGGTTGCCTGGTCTTGCCAGTGGGACGCGGGGAAGTGCAGGAATTGCTTCGCATTCAACGCTATGGCGATGAAATTCAACAGATCACGCTGGGGCAGGTCAGGTTTGTGCCGATGTTGGGGGGATTGCGAGGTATTTGATTAGAATATTTTTTCATATAAAAATATTGGATATAACCTTGATGAAAATTCCGTTGGGTGTATTGACGTGGATAAGAAGAAAAATTTCATTTTTGTCGGACAATTACATGGTTTTTTCGGTCACGCCAGAACAAAAATCCTCATGGATTTGCATCATTTTTTTGACACTTTACGGTTGCTCGACTACGCATCATGTGCAGGTGGTGGATGCTAGACCGCTGAATCGGGCCGATTCGCAGCTGAGTCATTATCGTGTGCAAGCAGGTGATACCCTGTATTCCATCGCTACTCAACATGGCAAGGATTACCGCGAGTTGGCAAGAATTAACAGACTTCCTGAGGACTTTCGTAT